>NZ_JBFNGB010000016.1:0-43997 GCF_046035835.1 Helcococcus bovis | reverse complement strand
TGCAAAAATAATAGCCACGAATAATTTTCATGGCTTTTACAATATCAATCCAACTCTTTTTTTCTTTGTTCTATTAAATTTTCTAATTCTTCTAAATCTTCTAAAGTTGCTTTATTTCTTATAAAACTTCTTGATATACTTCGATAATTTAAATATTGTTTATGTTCTTTATTACTTTCATACCATTTTTTATCTGCTTGTGGGTTATATACATATTCTGTTTTTGACATATATCCATCCTATTTAAATAATAAGTATAATGCTATGATTATCGCAATGAATAATACAAATTGTAATTTCTCTTTTAATGTTGTTTTTATTATTTGTGTTTTAATTCTCCATTTGTTTTTCGTAGAAAAGGTATTATTATTTCTATTAAAATTTATTCTTAGAATAATAATGAGAATTATTATTTCTATTAAAATTTCTAACCTTTTTACCATTATCAAACGCTTTACTATTTGTGTGAATGCCTCGTTTTTCTTTAGTAAAATAAAGCATTTCAATTAATGATTTTGTATAGGGAATAAATTTATTTTCATCAATTAGTTTATAAATTTCCTCTTTTGTTGCCCACTTGCAGTCTTGAACTTCTTCTTCTTGAATAACAACATCATTTATATCTATTTCTTCTGTGAATGTGTAAAAATCATCAAATCCTTGTTTGAAATTGATAGTAAAATCAGGTCTGACACCTCTAAAATCAAGATCAACTCCTAGTTCTTCGTTAACTTCTCTTCTTGCAGCTCTTTGAGATGTTTCACCTTTTTTTACACTCCCACTAACACTAAAATCCCACAAATCAGCCCAACCACGTTTTGTTGTTTGTCTTTGTTGGATTAGCATTTCATTTTTTGAATTGAAAATACATACATGGATAATTGTTCTATAGAAATTCTTCGGAGTCTTCTTCCCTCTAATCATGGTTCGCTTTGTTTTTCTTCTATTTATATCATATAAATCAAATATTTCCATAATTATCCTTTCTATTCTATTTGTATATTTACTTTAAATTGTACACTAATTTTTAAAATAATAAAACTGTTTTTTTTATAATAAAAAATTGCCATAAATAAAAATCTATGACAATTTTATATTTAATAATTTTTCTAAAATAAATTAACTATATTTTCATTTTCATCAATATCTATACTAATTGCATTTGGTATTTTAGGTAGCCCAGGCATTGTAAGTACTTTATTCAAATATGCAACCACAAAACCAGCTCCACTATTTATTTTCAAATCAGATATGGTTATTTCAAAATTTTCAGGTCTTCCTAATAATTTAGGATTGTCAGAAAGTGAATTTGGAGTTTTTGCCATACAAACCGGTAACGTATCATATCCTAATTCATTAATTAAATTTAATTTTTCTTTAGCTAATTCTGTAAATTTTACAAATTTAGCACCATAAATTTCTTTTGCAATTATATTTATTTTTGATTCAATAGTTTCTTCATCTTTATATAATAACTTAAATTCTTTATTGGTATTTTCTATCAAATTGACTAATTTTCTTGATAAATCAATAGCCCCTTCTCCACCTTTTGACCAAACTTGAGTAAGGGAAATTTCAACATCATGATCTTTAGCCCAATTTAATAAATATTCTTTTTCAGCTTTTGTATCTGTTATAAATTCATTTAGAGCGATAACTACCGGTAAATTAAATTTATTTACATTTTCAACATGCTTTTCTAAATTTTTTACACCCAATTTTAACGCATCTAAATTTTCAAATAATAAGTCTTTTTCAAGCACTCCACCATGCAGTTTAAGCGCTTTTATAGTAGCTACAATTACAACTGCTTTAGGTTTTAAATTTGCATTTCTACACTTTATATTAAAAAACTTTTCTGCTCCTAAATCAGCTCCAAATCCTGCTTCTGTAATTACATAATCACTATATTTTAGAGCTGTCTTTGTTGCAATCACCGAATTACAGCCATGAGCAATATTTGCAAATGGACCGCCATGTATAAATGCTGGATTATTTTCAAGTGTTTGTACTAAATTTGGTCTAATTGCATCTTTTAATAAAGCTGTTATAACACCATCTATATTCAAATCCCTTAAATATATAGGTTTATTTTCTTTTGTGTATCCCAATATGATATTTGAAACTCTCTTTTTCAAATCAAAAATATCTTCTGATAAACATAAAATAGCCATAATTTCACTAGCTACAGTTATATCAAATGAACTTGACTTTGGACTACTTAATTTACCATTACTGTAAATTTCAACACTTCTAAGTGCTCTTTCATTCATATCCATTACATAATTAAATTTTATTTTATCAAAATTTAATTCATTTCCTTGAAAAATATGATTATTTATTAAAGCCATTATTGCATTATGTGCAGATGTAATTGCATGAAAATCTCCTGTAAAATGAAGATTTATTTCATCCATTGGAACTACTTGAGCATAACCTCCCCCTGTAGCACCTCCTTTTCTACCTAAAACCGGCCCTAAAGATGGCTCTCTAAGTGCAACAGAAGTCTTTTTGCCTATTAAATTCATACCATCGCATAATCCAACTGTAACTGTAGATTTTCCTTCTCCACTAGAAGTAGGATTTATAGATGTAACCAAAATTAAATTTTCTGATAAATTATCAAAACTTGGAATATTAACTTTTGCCTTATATTCTCCATATTTATTTAAATCTTTTTGAGATATATTTATTTTTGAAGCAACTTTTTCAATGTTTTTTTTATTAGCTTCTAATGAAATTTCGTAATCTGTCTTCATTTAACCTCACTTTAATGATAAATGCCCTATATCCTTCCTATAATATAAATTATCACATTCTATTTTTTCAATGTCTTTATAAGCTTTTTCAATAGCCTCCTCTAATGTATGAGCAGATGCACACACAATTAAAACGCGTCCACCATTTGTAACTATTTTACCATTTAATTCCTTAGTTCCCATATAAAATATTTGTGATTCAATTTTTTCTAATCCTAAAATTTCATATCCATTTTCATAAATTTCAGGATATCCCTTAGATGCTAAAACAACACCAACATGAGATTTATCATCCCACTCTAAATTAATATCATTTCCATCAATTATTTCATTAGCAATATCGAATAAACTAGAATTCATACTTTGTAAAATTATTTCTGACTCAGGATCACCAAATCTCACATTATACTCAATTGTCTTAATCCCATCAGCAGTTTTCATAAGTCCAGCAAATAATATTCCCTTAAATTCCCTATTTTCAGAAATCATTGCTTCAGCAGTAGGAATGATAATCTTATCAACTGCTTCTTTAACATCTTCTTCAGTTATGTGTTTTATAGGCAAATATGCACCCATTCCACCAGTATTTAAGCCTTCATCATTATCAAAAGCTCTTTTATGATCTTGGGCAATTTTCATAGGATAGACTTTATTTCCACTCACAAAACACATTAATGAAAATTCTTCCCCTACTAAAAATTCTTCTATAACTACTTTTTTGCCGGCATCGTTAAATTTATTATTAATCATAATTTCTTCTAAATCAGAAATTGAAGATTCATAGCTTTCCGATATAATTACACCCTTTCCAGCAGCTATACCATCTGCTTTAATTACAATTGGAAAATCTAAATTTTTAAGATATTCTTTTGCTTCTTCAATTTTTTCAAAAATTTCAAACTTAGCAGTAGGAATGTAGTATTTTTTCATTAAATTTTTGGAAAATGATTTACTTCCTTCCAATATGGCAGCTCGTTTATTTGGTCCAAATACACGAATTTGTTCATTTTCTAATTTGTCAACTATACCGTCTACTAAATATTTTTCAGGTCCAACAAATACTAAATCGATCATATTATTTTTGCAAAATTCTGCAATTTGATCCTCGGATATTTCTACACAAGTACCAAATTTTGCAACACCTGGATTTTGTCCAAGCATAAATATATCATGACCTTCATTAAATAATTTATATGAAATGGCATGCTCTCTACCACCATTTCCTAAAACTAATACTCTACTCATTAGTGCTTAAAGTGACGTAATTTTGTAAATGTCATGGAAATTCCATGTTCATTACATGCGTCAATAGAATCTTGATCTTTAATAGATCCTCCTGGTTGAATTATTGCAGAAATATTATATTCTCCAGCCATGTCAACACTGTCTCTCATTGGAAAGAATGCATCTGAAGCAATTACAGCTCCATTTGCTCTTTCACCAGCTTGTTTTAATGCAATTTCACAAGCTCCTACTCTATTCATTTGTCCAGCACCAATTCCCAATGTTTGTTGATTTTTAACAACAACTATGGCATTTGATTTTACATGCTTTACAATTTTATATCCAAATATTAAATCATTCATTTCTTCATCAGATACTTTCTTTTCAGTAACGACATTTAGTTCATCATACAATTTTTCATCATAATCCTGAACTAAAATCCCACCTCTAACCGATTTAATAAGTTTAGAATTATTTGATATTTTCTTAGGGATTCTGTAAATTCTTAAATTCTTCTTTGTTTTTAATTTTTCTAAAGCATCTTCATCATAATCTTCAGCTAGAATTATTTCTAAAAATAGCTTATTCATCATTGTTGCAGTTTCAAGATCAACTTTTCCATTTATTGCAACAATTCCACCAAATATTGAAATCGGATCAGCTTCATAAGCCTTTGTATATGCTTCTAAAACAGTATTTCCTGTTGCAACTCCACATGGATTCATGTGTTTTAATGCAACACAAACTGTTTCATCAAATTCCTGTAAAATATCTAATGCTGCACTTGCATCTTGAAGATTGTTATATGACATTTTCTTTCCATGTAATTGTTCACAATCTTGCAATTTATATGAACAAACTTCATCATTCGTATAATGTACAGCTTTTTGATGTGGATTTTCACCATATCTCAATTCATCTTCTAATTTATATGTTAATGTTAATTTTTCAGGATTGAAGTCAAATTTATTATTAAAATAATTTGCTATTGCTGAGTCATAATTTGCCGTTTTATTAAAAACTTTTGAAGCTAAATAAGCTCTTGTTTCAAATTTTGTTTCTCCAAATTCAGATATTTCATCAATAATCATATTATAATCTTTATAATCTGTAACAACTGTAACAAACTTGAAATTTTTTGCAGCTGATCTTAACATGCTAGGGCCTCCGATATCAATATTTTCAATTATTTCAACATCAGAAACTCCGTCTTTTTTTAATGTTTCTTCAAATGGATATAAATTTACACAAACTAAATCAATAAAATCAATTTCATTATTTCTTGCTTCTTTTATATGTAATTCACTATCTCTTTTTGCCAATAACCCACCATGAACTTTAGGATGAAGTGTTTTAACTCTACCTTCTAAAACTTCTGGAAATCCTGTATAATCTTCTATTCCAATACATTCAACTCCATTTTCAACTAAATGTTTAAGTGTCCCACCTGTTGAAATTATCTCAAAATTATTTTCTTTTAATGACCTTGCAAACTCTAAAACGCCAGTTTTATCACTTACACTAATTAATGCTTTTTCCAACTATTCCTCCTAATTAATTATCAGTTAAAATCTTTATAATAGTTTTTGGATAAAGTCCATGCTCTAATTCATGAACTTTTTGAGTAACTTCATCTAAACTTAATTTATAATCAACCTTAAATTTATCTTGAGCTAATATTTCACCACCATCCACTTCTTCATTTACATAATGAATGCTTATCCCTATAAATTCCTCTTTATTTTCATAAGCTCTTTTTATAGAATATTTTCCTTTATATAAAGGAAGCAAGGAAGGATGAATGTTGACTATTTTCCCATTAAATTTTTCTAAAAAATATGGCGAAATTATTCTCATATATCCCGCTAAAAATATATATTTTACATTTTCAATATTTTTCAAAATATATTCTTCATAGTATTTTTTTGAATCAAAATCTTTTGGATTAACTACAAGCGTTTTAATATTTAATGATTCTGCTTTTTCAATTACACTTGCTTTTGGGTTATCACAAACTAAATATTTAATATTAATCAATTTTTTTAAATCTGGATTAATAGCTAAATTGTAGAAATTTGATCCTGTCCCAGATGCAAATACTGCTACATCTATCATATTAATTTAATTCCTTCTTCATCAGTTACTTCACCTAATTCAAAACTTTCAGGAATAATCTCTAACACTTTAGAAACATCTTCTTTGTCTACTACAACAACTAAACCAACTCCCATATTAAATACTTGATACATTTCATCGTCTTCAATATTTCCTTTTTCTTGAATATATCTAAATATAGATGGAACTTCATAAGAATCTTTTTTGATTTTCATTCCCAATCCTGATTTTAAGCATCTTGGTAAATTTTCATAAAATCCTCCACCAGTTATATGAGAAATCCCTGCTATTTTAATATTTTCAATTAAACTTAATACTTCTTTAGCATAAATTTTTGTTGGTGTTAAAAGTTTTTCACCAATTGTAGTATTTTCAAATTTTTCTGATAATTCAATTTTACTGTCGTTCAACACTTTTCTAACTAATGAAAATCCATTTGAATGAAATCCAGAGGATTTAATACCTATGACTATTTGCCCTACTTTTGTATTTTCCTTAGATATTAATAATTCTTTTTCTTGGACTCCAACACAAAAACCAGCAATATCATATTCATCTTCTTTATAAAATCCAGGCATTTCAGCTGTTTCTCCACCTATTAATGCCATATTTGATTCTACACATCCATCAGAAACACCTTTAACAATTTCTTCTATTTGCTTTGGATTATTTTTCCCAACTGCTAAATAGTCAAGGAAAAATAGTGGAATTGCACCTTTAGCTAAAATATCATTTACACACATTGCAACAACGTCAATTCCTATTGTGTCATGCTTATTTAATTCAAATGCTAATTTTAATTTTGTACCAACTCCATCAGTACCACTGACTAAAACAGGATTCTTAAAATTGTATTTTGAAAGGTCAAAAACTCCACCAAAATCACCAATCATTGACATCATTCCTTTATTTTTCGTTCTTTGAACATGTTTTTTTATTCTTTCAACAGATTCATATCCATTTTCTAAACTAACGCCTGATTCTTTATATTTTAGACTCATGTTACCTTCCTTGATTTAAAAATTCTTTTTCAATTTCTGTAAGTTCCTCATTAAATATTTTTTCATAATCACATAATTCATCTGTGTATTCACCATTGAATAAATCACTTGTGATTCCATTAAATTTTGAATCGAAATTAAATCCTACAGCTTGTTGTAGCCCTTCTAAACTTAAGTATTCTAGAGAATCCGCCCCTATTTCCTCACATATCTCATCTTTACTCTTATTTGCACCAATCAAATTTTTAGATAATTGCATGTCAATTCCTGTATAGCTAGGGAATAATATAAGCGGTGATCCGATTCTCAAGTGAACTTCCTTAGCCCCTGCATCTTTTAGTAAATTAACAATTCTTCTAGAAGTAGTACCCCTTACAATTGAATCATCTAAAAGCACGACTCTTTTATCTTTTACAACATCTCTTAATGCAGATAGTTTCATTTTCACACCTAAATCTCTTAAATCTTGAGTTGGTTGTATAAATGTTCTTCCCATATATTGATTTTTTATTAATCCCATTTCATAAGGTAAATCAATTTCTTCAGCGTATCCACTAGCTAAAGATAATGAAGAGTTTGGCACACCCACTACAATATCTGCATCTACTGGACTTTCCTTAGCTAAAATTTTTCCAGAATTTTTTCTAACCATATGGACATTCTTACCTAAAATTGTTGAGTCTGGTCTTGCAAAATATATAAATTCCATAGCTTCAATTGTGATAGCTTCAGGTTGTACAAAATTATATTTTTTATAACCTTCATCAGATATTTTTATTATTTCACCAGCACTGATATTATCTAGAAATTTTGCACCGATAACATTTAATGCACAAGTTTCTGAAGCAATCATTAGCGAATTATCTAATTTCCCTAAAACTAAAGGTCTTCTTGCATGTTTATCTACAATTCCATACATTGCATTTTTAAGTAGTATAACTATTGAAAATGCTCCTTTTAGCTTTAATAGAGCTTCATTTAATCTTTCTTCAAATTCTTTTTTAGAGCTTCTTCTTATCAAATGAACAATTAATTCTGCATTTGATGATGAGTGAAATACAGCTCCTTTTTCTTCTAATTTTTTTCTAAGAGATTTTGCATTTAGTATATTTCCTGAAAATGATATTCCAATATGTTCATCAAAAAACTTAAAAAGCAATGGCTCAATATTTTGAATATTATTTGTATCGTGGCTTGAATACCAAACTGAACCTAAAGCACTATCCCCTGTTAAGTTTTCTAAAACATTTCTATTTCTAAAAACTTCATTTAATAGGCCGATATTTCTATAACCTTTTATTCTATTTCTATCATTAGAAACAATCCCTGCTCCTTCTTGCCCCCTATGCTGCATACTGTGCAATGCCAGATATGTCAAATTTACTGCGTTTTTGTTATTCCAAATTCCAAACATTTACTTAACCCCTTGTAAAATATTTAACTCCATTAGAAAATATATCTTGTCTTTCCTTTATAGTGTTAGTTTTGTATAAATTTTCTCCTGATCTTTCACTATGCCCCATTTTTCCTAAAATTAAACCATTTTCACTAATCATTCCTTCTATAGCGTAAAGTGATCCATTAACATTATATTTACCATTTAATGTAGCATCTCCATATTCATCAACATATTGGAATGCAGCTAAATGCTTAAATTTATCAATTAATTCTCCTGTTAATCTACCTTCTCCATGACTAAACACTAATTCATGTTTTTGTCCAATTTCAAAGTCTTGAGTCCATGGTGATTTTGTGTTTGCAACTCTAGTAATTGCAGTATCAGAAATATGTCTTAGTCCCTCATTTCTAAACAATGTTAAATCATTAGTATCTAAATCTTTTATTTCTCCATATGGCAATAATCCTGATTTTATCAATGCTTGGAATCCATTACATATTCCTAAAATTAATTTTTCATCTTCTAAATGTTTATGAATTGCATTTTTAACTTTTTCATTTTTCAAAATATTTACAATAAATTTTGCACTACCATCTGGCTCATCGCCTGCAGAAAAACCTCCAGGAAATGCTATAATTTCCGATTTTTCAATCATTTTTACAAATTCATCAATAGAATTTTGAATATCATCTTCTTTTGTATTTCTAATTACAACCTGAGTAACTTCAGCCCCAGCTTCTTCAAATGCTTTTTGAGTGTCATATTCTGAATTTGTCCCTGGAAATACCGGAATCACAACTCTGACTTTATCTAATTTTTCCTTATAATATTTCTTAGTTTCACAAGCGTTAGAAATATTTTCTACTTTATCTTTTTCAAGATTATAGTAAGTTGGATAAATTTCTTCTAATGTATTCATATATGATTGATATATCTCTTCTTTACTTATTTCCACACCATTTATTGAAATATTTTCTGTAACTTCTCCTATTAATTCAAAATCAAGTTTTTCAGTAGTTTCTACAACAATGGATGCAGGATTAAAATTAAATACTTTTTCACTATTTACTGTAAATCCTAGATTATTACCTATTGCCATCTTTGATAATGATGATGCCATTGAACCATATTCTTGAACATACGCTGAAACAACTTTTCCATCTTTAATGTATCGATTCAATTTTTCAAATAATTCAACTGCTTTTTTGATATTTGGATATCCCTTAGGATTCTTTTCAATATCTATTAAATAAAGTTTATTTCCTACTTTTTTCAATTCAGGTGTTATTACATCATTTATTTTTACAGGTGCACATGCAAATGATATTAAAGTTTCAACTATATTTATATCATTAAATGTACCTGACATTGAGTCTTTACCACCGATTGAAGGTCTTCCAATTTCCCTTTGTGCAACGATACTTCCTAAAAGTGACTGTGTAACTTTACCCCATTTTGTAGGATTATCTAGCAATTTTTCAAAATATTCTTGGAATGAAAAATATAAGTTTTCTTTAGTTCCACCAATTGCATAAACTTTTGCAAGTGATTCCAATACAGCGTAAATACTTGATAAAAATGGTGAATATTTTGAAATTTTAGGAATAAATCCATAAGTTAATACAGTTGCTGTATCTGGAGTGCTATATAAAGTAGGAATGGCAGCAACACTTGCTTGTACAGGTGTCAATCTTGTTTTCCCTGCAAATGGCATCATTACAGTCATAGCTCCAACAGTTGAGTCAAACATAGAAACCATACCCTTTTGATTTGTTACATTTAAATCTGATAACTCTTTTAGGAATGCAGCTTTTGTAAATTCTCTTTTTTCAAATGGATTTTCAGCATAATTGTCTATTAATTCAGCCTTTGAATGTTTTCTCACACCCGCAGTTTCTAAAAATTCAGCCTTAAAGTCTACAATTAATTCATCATTGTAATACATTTCAAGTCTATTTCTGTCTGTTATATTTGCAACGTGAACATATTCAAGATTTTCTTTTTCACATTCTTCTACAAATTTTTCATAATCATCTTTAGAAATTCCAACTGCCATTCTTTCTTGAGATTCACTAATTGCAATCTCTGTAGGATTTAATCCCTTGTATTTTGTAAGAACTCTATCTAAGAAAATTTCAATTCCTTCAGACAATTCTCCAATTGCAACTGATACTCCACCAGCCCCAAAATCATTACATTTTTTTATTAATTTTGTCACTTCAGGCTTTCTAAATAATCTTTGAATTTTCCTTTCTTCAACTGGATTTCCCTTTTGAACTTGACTTGATGCAGTTACTAATGATTCATCATTGTGTTCTATCGATGATCCTGAAGCTCCTTGAATACCATCACGACCAGTTCTTCCACCAATCATAACAACTATATCCCCTGAAACTAAGGTTTCTCTCTTATATTCATCAGCCTTAACTGCTCCAACTACCGCTCCAACTTCCATAGTCTTTGCAACATATGAATCATCATAAATTTCCTTTACAAATGTTGTTGCTAATCCTATTTGATTTCCATAAGAACTATTTCCTTGTGCAGTACCTTTTGAAATATCAACTTGAGGTAATTTATTTTTTAATGTATCTTCCCTATTTTGTAAAATATTACCTGAACCAGACACTCTCATTGCTTGATAAACATAACTTCTTCCTGACAATGGATCTCTAATTGCTCCACCTATACATGTGGAAGCGCCACCAAATGGCTCAATTTCTGAAGGGTGATTGTGAGTTTCATTCTTAAATTGAATTAACCATTTTTCCTTATGTCCTTTATTTTCTATTTCAGTAAAGAATGAACAAGCATTTATTTCTTCACTAATTTCTATGTTTTTATCACCTAATATCTTTGTATGATATTTTCCAATAATGGATGCCATATCCATAAGTCTTATTGGTTTTGTAATACCTAATTCTTCCCTTATTTTTATGTAATAATTAAACGCTTCTTGCATTTCTTCTTGGAATAATTTTGAATTAATTGATATTTCATCTAGACTTGTTTCAAAAGTAGTGTGTCTACAGTGATCTGACCAAAATACGTCAAGAACGTACAATTCTGTTTCTGTAGGATCTCTATCTTCTTTCACAAAATATTTTTGAATAAAATTTAGGTCTTCTAGATCAAGAGCTAAAGATAATTTTTTCTTGATTTCTTCTAATTTTTGATTATTAAATGTTCTAAATCCTGTTAAATCTAACATTTTTTTAGATTCTTGATTGATAATAAATTCTAATTTATTTAGATTTTTTTCTTGAGATTCAATTGGATTGATTAAAAAGTTTTTAATTTTTTGTAATTGTATTTCACTCAATTCCTTGTCAAATACAATTAATGTACCCGTCCTTACAACAGATTTATTTTTATTATCTATTAATTTCAAACATTGCATAGCACTATCAGAACTCTGATCATACTGTGCTGGCAGAGTTTCGTAAGCAATATATTTATTTTTTTCTAAGCTAATATTATCATAGACTTCGTCTATCATTACTTCGGAAAATACAAGATTTTTTGATTTATTAAAAATATCCTCTTCAATGTCGAAAATATCATAAATTACGTATTTTTCTAATTTTGATATTGATATTCCAAACTCTAAATTTAATAAGGTCATTAAATTTTTTGATTCTACATCATATTTATTTTTTTTCTTTACAAAAATTCTTTTATCCAAAACTATCCTCCAAAACAACATTTCCATCGAAATTAATATGTCCTATTTTTCTATTGTGACGGGCTTCCTTTTCGTACAAATGCAAATAACATTGTTTATTTTTAACTAAATTTATAAAATATTTTTCGTTCTGACCTAAAATATTGTATAAAGTCGTTTCTTTATTTGTTATCTTCCCTACTGCCAACCCACAAATTGCTTCTATATGAGCTCTAAATTGTGATTTATTTGCGGATTGCATTGTTATATGTCCTGAATTATGAACTCTTGGAGCAATTTCATTAAAAATTACTTTTCCTTCGCTGATAAAAAATTCAACAGTTAAAACACCGTAATATTCTACGTCTGACAAAATCCTATT
Organism: Helcococcus bovis; assembly: GCF_046035835.1. Lineage (NCBI taxonomy): Bacteria > Bacillati > Bacillota > Tissierellia > Tissierellales > Peptoniphilaceae > Helcococcus > Helcococcus bovis. Next base: position 31,453 of record NZ_JBFNGB010000016.1, on the reverse strand, counting down.
TGTATATTCCACAGCTGTTTCATACTGTTCTTTACTTATATTTGCAGGAATTTTAGATCTATATAAAATATTATTTCTATGTTCATTTTCTACTACTGCTACGATATTTACACCTTGAATATCCTTGCAAGCAACTACAGAAATTTCTTTTTCCAATGAAATAAATTTTTCTAAAATAGTATTTTTTTGTAATTCAGATATTGAGGTTATCATTGATTGACCCTTGCCATCATATCCAAATCTCAATGTTTTCATGATATATTTTCCATTAATTTCAATATTTTTATCATCCGAGCTAAAATATTTAACCGTAGGAATATTTAATTTTTTTGCATATTCTTTTTCTTTAAGTCTATGCTGTGATATTTCTAAAATTTTTGACGATTGAACAATATTGTATTTGTTCTCAATTTGCCTGTATACATCCAAATCAATATTTTCAAATTCAAATGTGATTACATCACTTAACTCGCATAGCTTTTCTATGCCTTTAAAATCACTAAAAGCACTATGTATAAAAAAATCTGCAAATTTTCTTGCACAGGCGTCTTCACTTGGATCCAGTATAGCTATTTTATATCCCATCTCTTTTGCAGACATAGCTAACATTCTTCCTAGTTGACCACCACCGATTATTCCAATAGTGCTTTTAGGTAATATAGTACTCATCATATCTTCATATCCTTTACTATATTTTCTAATTCAGTTTTAAATTTTTCATATTTTTGAGCGTACTCATCATTTTCAATTGCAAGAATTGATAATGCACTTATAGCTGCATTTTTAGCTCCAGCTACACCTATAGCCATAGTATGTACAGGAACCCCATAAGGCATCTGAACAATTGATAAAAGTGAGTCAACACCATTTAATGTACTAGACTTTATAGGTACACCTATAACAGGTAAAATTGTCATAGATGCAATCATGCCCGGTAAATGTGCAGCTCCACCTGCAGCAGCAACAATTACACTAAACCCGTTATTTTTTGCGTTTTTTGCAAAATCAACTAACAAATCTGGCGTTCTATGTGCGCTAATAACTTTTTTATCGTACTCTATACCAAAGTATTCTAATAATTGACAAGTTTCCTTCATTGTCTCAAAATCAGAAGATGATCCCATAACAACAGCGACTTTAGGCATTGTATGCTCCTTATTTTTTTTAATTTTTTACAATTACAAGATTAGTATATCAAATTTTTTTTTATTTGCAATTATTTTTTAACAAAAAAATTTTTTTAAATTTTAGTTGAAATTTAAATAAATTTAATGTAGTATTCTCTTGTAAAAGTTTTGTCAAAAAGGAGAAAATTATGAAATTAATTTATCAAGGTAAGACTAAGACACTCTTTGAACTAGAGAATGGCAACATTCTATTAAAGTTTAAGGATGATGTAACAGGTAAAGATGGCGTATTCGATCCAGGTGAAAACCAAGTTGGACTTTCGATCGAAGGGTCAGGAAAAGCAGGACTGGAACTAACAAAATTTTTCTTTGAAAAATTAAAAGAAAAAGGAATTGTAACTCATTATGTAGATTCAAACATTGAAGAAAATACTATGGAAGTTAGAAAAGCTAAAGTATTTGGACATGGTTTAGAATTTATATGTAGATACAAAGCAGTTGGATCATTCTTCAAAAGATATGGAAAATACGTTGAAGAAGCTCAAGATTTAGGAGGACTCGTTGAAATTACAATAAAAGACGATAAAGCTCAAGATCCAATTATTACAAAAGAAACTCTAAATTTATTAAATATTATAACTTTTGAACAATATGATGTAATCGTAGAACAAACTAAATTAGTTTCCGATGAAATATTTGAAATTCTAAAAGAAAAAGGTTTAGACTTATATGACATTAAATTAGAATTTGGTGTTGATGAAAATCAAAACATTATTCTTATAGACGAAATTTCCGGTGGAAATATGAGAGTTTACAAAAATGGTGAATATATCTTGCCATTAGAATTACACAAATTAGTATTAAACAAATAAGGAGCATAAATGAGTAGATTAATAGGTACAAGTTCATTAGGAATAAGGTTACCAATTGTAAAACAAGGAGATGATTTAGTAAAAATTGTGAGTGATTGTTTTACAGAAGTTATCGAACAGCAAAAAATCGAAGTTTCAAATACTGACATCATTGGTATTACTGAATCTTTATTGGCAAGAACACAAGGAAACTATGTAAAATTATCTGATATAACTGAAGACTTGAATAACAAGTACGAAGATGAAATAAGCTTAGTGCACCCAATTTTAAGTAGAAACAGATTTTTAAACATTCTAAAAGCTATCGCAAATACAAATAAAAAAGTTAAAATTTATCTTTCATATCCAAGTGATGAAGTAGGAAATCTACTTATGGACAAATATGAAATAATGAAAAAAAATGTAAATATCTACAAAGATACTCTAACTGAAGAGGACTATCTAAATATCTTAGGTAAAAAATACCTTCACCCATTCACAGGACTTGACTATGTTGAAATATATAAATCAGTATTTCAAAAAGGTCAAGTAGAAATCTTATACTCAAATAATCTAGAAGACATTGCAAAAAACTCAAAATCAATACTAGTAGCAAATATCCATGATCGTGCATACATGAAAGAATATTTCAAAGAACATGGTATTAACTCTGTATATACACTTGCTGATATTATGTCAAGCCCAATTAACAATTCTGGATATAACGAACAATATGGACTATATGGTTCAAACGCAGCTAGTGATGATTCGTTAAAGTTATTCCCTAGAGATGCAAAAAAATTCGTTGACGATGTACAAGCAGAAATTATGAGAAGAACTGATAGAAAAATTGAAGTTTTAGTATATGGTGATGGTGCATTTAAAGATCCTATTGGTGGAATATGGGAATTAGCTGATCCTATTGTTTCACCTGGATTTACAGATGGTTTAATCGGCAGACCAAATGAAGTTAAAATCAAATATCTTGCAGATAATGATTTAGCGGATTTATCCGGTGAAGAAGCAATTAAAGCTATGAAAGAAAAAATCAAAACAAAAGATGGTGACGATGTTACACAAAATGCAAAATTAGGTACAACACCTCGTCAACTTACAGACCTTGTTGGCTCATTATGTGACCTAATGTCAGGTTCTGGAGATAAAGGTACTCCTGTAATTTACATTAAAGGTTACTTTGATAATTACTCAGTTGAATAAAATTAAATAAAAAAATAAAAAATAGTCATGTTCTCAAAATAAGGTGACCCCAAAAAGTTGGATTTTAAGTCCAACTTTTTGGGGTCATTTCAAAATTTGAATTAGAACATGACTATTTTATTTTTCAATAATTCTTTTTATAATTTCATTTGCATCTTCATATCTTTGTTCATCAGTTTTTGAGCCTAATACGTGAATAATATATTCTGTGTTTCCTTTGTAATACAATAAAATCAAATTATTTATACCATCTAAGGAACCTGTCTTAATTCCTTTAACATTTTCATTAAAATACTTAAAATTAGGGTCTAAAAACTTATTCGTATTTATCCAAATATGCTTTGTATTATCAGATAAAACAGATTGATATTCATAAGTAGATATCACATCTCTTATAAATTTATATTGAATAATATTTTTTACAACTTTATTTAGATCTTCAGATGTGGTATATGATTCATAATCAAATCCAGATGGATTATATATTTTAGTATTTTTATATCCCCTATTCCTCAAAAATATATTGAATTTTTCTTGAAATAAGTCTAATGTAGTTTTTATATCTATTAAACTTTTATCTAAATTTTTTCCACAAAAATCAGCCAAAACATACGCAGCATCATTTCCTGATGGAACTAATAACCCTGCAACTAAATTTCTTAATGTATATTCTTTATATTCAATATTAGCTAAAGATGAATTTTTAGGTACGTATTCTAATATGCCATCCGAAGGATAAATTACAGTATCTAAATTATAATTTTCTATGACATAGTCTATCAAAAATAATTTTGATAGACTTGCTGGAGATATTTTTTTGTTTTTATTTTTTTCAAATATAACATTATTGTTTGTTTTATCAAAAACGTAAATAATTTCTGATTTCATTTTTGATTTAAAAATATAATTTTTTGCTATTAATAATATAAAAATTATAAATAAAATGTATAAAATATTTTTAACAATTTTATTTTTGTTTAATCTACTTTTTTTTACTAAAATTTTACGACTATTAAAATCCATATCTCCTCCTCAAAATAAATATAACTGTTAATGTAAAGGATTACAATTTTTTAACTAAAAAGTTATTAATTAAATTGTATCCCTTTGACTTTACTAAACATAAATGGTAAAATTAATCACAAATTTAGATATTTTAAATTTTAATTTTGAAAATATTTAGTAATAAGAAAGGATATTTTATGGCATTTTATTTTAGCGAACCATCAAGAACATTTAGTGAATACTTATTGGTACCTGGTTATTCATCAAAACAACATATGGTATCAAATGTAAGTTTAAAAACACCTATTACAAAATTTAAAAAGGGTGAAACACCTAAGATTAGTGCGAATATTCCACTTGTATCAGCAATAATGCAAGCAGTTTCAGATGACAAAATGGCTGTTAGCTTAGCTAGAGAAGGTGGAATTTCTTTTATTTTCGGATCACAATCCATTGAATCTCAAGCAAATATGGTTAGAAAAGTTAAATCATATAAATCAGGATTTGTAATAAGTGATAGCAATTTATCTCCAGATGCAACTTTGGCAGATGTACTTGCATTGAAAGAAAGAAATGGTCATTCAACAATAGCAATAACTGAAGACGGTACAAGTAAAGGTAAACTTTTAGGACTTGTAACAAGTAGAGATTATAGAATTTCAAGAATGACTACTGATATTAAAGTTAAAGAATTTATGACTAAATTTGAAAATCTAATCTATGCTAATGTTGGTTTAACACTAAGTCAAGCTAATGATATACTTTGGGAACATAAATTAAATGTTTTACCAATAGTTGATGACAATCAAAATCTACAATTCTTTGTATTTAGAAAAGATTATGATATGCACAAATCAAATCCTAATGAACTTCTAGATGATAATAAAAGCTTCGTAGTAGGAGCAGGTATCAACACTAGAGATTATAAGGAAAGGGTACCTGCCCTAGTTGAAGCTGGATGTGATGTTTTATGCATCGATTCATCTGAAGGATTTAGCGAGTGGCAAAAAGACACTATTGAATGGATTAGACAAAATTATGGAGATAGTGTTAAAGTTGGTGCTGGTAATGTTGTTGATAAAGAAGGTTTTGATTTCCTTGCAGATGCAGGTGCTGATTTTATCAAAATAGGTATCGGTGGTGGATCAATTTGTATTACAAGAGAACAAAAAGGTATCGGACGTGGTCAAGCTTCTGCAGTAATTGAAGTTGCTAAAGCTAGAGATGAATATTTTGAAAAAACTGGTGTTTATGTTCCTGTTTGTTCAGATGGTGGAATTGTACATGACTATCATATGACTCTTGCTCTTGCAATGGGTGCTGATTTTATAATGTTAGGTAGATATTTTGCAAGATTTGATGAATCTCCTACAAATAAAGTAAATATAAATGGTAATTTTGTTAAAGAATATTGGGGTGAAGGTTCAAATAGAGCTAGAAACTGGCAAAGATATGATCTAGGTGGAGCTTCAAATCTAAAATTTGAAGAAGGTGTTGATTCATATGTTCCTTATGCAGGGTCTTTACATGATAATGTAAATTTAACAATTAATAAAATTAAAGCAACTATGTGTAATTGTGGTGCTTTGAGTATTAAAGAATTACAAGAAAACGCAAAGATTACTCTTGTTTCTTCTACTTCTATAGTTGAAGGTGGAGCTCACGATGTTATCGTAAAAGATAATTTTCAAAATAAAATTTAGATAATAAAATTAATTAGATTGGCTTTCTCTTAATCGAGAGCCTTTTTATTTTTGATTGTTATAAATGTAAATATCAATCCTAATGTAGAAATAATTGTCATAGCTCCAAATATTGCTACTCCACTATCTCCTGTTTCAGGATTTTCTGGTTTATTTAAAATATCAACAGTTTGACCTTTATCATTAAAGTCTTTATGTTCTGCTACTTTTCTTACTTTTCCTTCTACTGAAATATCACTTAATGTTTCAAATGCTACAAGTGAGATACCTCTTAGATCTTTTGCATTAACTGTGATAAATACTTCTGCTACTCCATCTTTTGTTTCAGGGGTAAATTCTAAACTTGCTGTTAATTCTTTACCGTTAGCATCTTTTAATACTTCTTTTGTTACACTATTCATTAAAACTAAATCAAATCTCATTTTAATTCCTGGTACTAAATCAAAGTATTCAATACGATCTACTAAATGTATTAATTTATCTAATGGTAAAAATTCTTTAGCTCCAGTTTTTACTTCCATTAATGTTGTTTTAATTCTTGGGTTTGTTGTTCTTGTTGTTTGAGCTTTATCATGTATATCTCTATGGAATGTTAATAACTTCCCATCTTTGTATAAATCTTCAAATACAACTGTTTCTTTACCTCTTACAACATTTCCTGGTACTGTAAATAATAATTCTACAAATCCATTTCTACTTGTTGGAATAAATTCTTTACTTGCTTTTACTTCCTTACCATTTACTAAAACTGGTTTATTTGTTAATTTATACATTAATGTACCATCTACAATGTATGTCTTTCCAATAATTAAATCGTAATACATTACTTTATCTTTAATGATAACTTCTTCTAATGGTAATGATTCTTTTTTATCAGTTTCATTATCTACAGCAGTTGTTTCAATGCTTGGAATTTTTTCATCTTCAACTTCTACTTCTAATGTTTCTCCATGTTTTGTATTTATTGGATCAACATTTACTTTTTCTTCATTTTTGAAATAACCTTTTGGAGATTCAACTTCTTCTAAGTAATATTTTCCAGCATTTGGTAAGTCTACAATTTCAATCTTACCATTTTTATCTGTTATATACTCACCAACTACATTTTCTCCCTTAACTTTATCTACAGCAACTAATCTATATTTAGCTCCTTCTACAGTAATAGATTTATCTGAACCCATTTCTGTTTTAGATACCTTTAATGAAATCTTTTGTAATTTGTTTTCTATAATAGCTTTATTTGTTACAGTATTTTCTTTTGTTTTAGTATTTGCAAAATCAAATTCTTCTAATTCATATTTATTTTCATCAATTATATAATTTTTATCTACATTTAATTCTTTAATATAATATTTTGCATCTATTGGTATGTTTTCAAATGTTCCTTTTACTACAAATTCTTTATCATTTGTTTCTTTTGCTAAAACACTTGTCTTTGATACCATAGTATCTTTAGCTACAGTTACACCATTTTCTGTGTAATCTTCTAAAACAAATAATCCAAATTCTGCCTTAGGATTTAGTGTGAATAATTTTGTATCTTCAAATTTCTTTGTAAATTCAAAATTAATTGATTTTCTTTCATTGTATTTTCTTTGTGTTATTGAATGTACTTTCACTTCTTGTTGTTGTGGTGTAAATTCAATTTCATATTCTCTTGTATCTAATACATATTGTTTTGGTACTGATACTTCTTTTAAGATGTATTTACCTAATGCTATATCTTTTACTTTAACAGCTTCTTTATCATTAGTCTTAATTGTTGAAACTACATCACCTTTATTGTGAAGTTTTGTTACTGTATCATAAGACATAATATCTTCATTTGCAATTAAATTCCATGTTGTACCTTCTAAGAATGTGTCTGTAAATTCTAATTTAGTAATTCCTGTTTGTTCATCTTTAGAAATTCCATTTAATACTTTAGCTTTTTTTTCTAAGATTAATTTACCTTTTTGAGAATGGTTAGAAATTTCAATATCTGTACCTTTTAATGTTTGTTTTTCACCGCTAACTTTAATATTTGTACTATATTCATTTCCACTTTCATCACCATCTATTACAATAGTAATATCTCCAGGTAATTGAGTGTATCCTTTTGGTACATTAATTTCTCTCAATGTATATGTTCCAAAATCTAAATCACCAGATTCTACTTTTCCACCGTCTAATGTAGTTAATTTTTTTATTTCTTGATTATCTTTCATTAAGCTAAATACTACACCTTTTAAGCCTTTATTTGTTTCACTATCAAGTTTTGTAATTGAGAATTTAGCTTTTTGATATTCTTCCAAAACTTCTAAATTTGAGGACTCATTTTCTAAATTTACTGTATATATTTTTTCATCTAATTTAAATCCTTTTGGAGATTTAATTTCCTTAACATAATATATCCCTGAATCTAGTTCTAAGCTATCAGTTTTTCCATATTGATTTGTTTTTAATATATTTAATTGATTTTTATTTAATTTTGCGTCTGATTCAGATTTATAGATTGCATATTCTGCATTTGATAATAAATAATTTGATAATTCTAATTTTAAATTTTTAACTGATTTTGTAATTGAAAAATTGTGTTTTTTTATAATTCTCCAGAACGCCATATTTTGTTCTTTCCCATTTGATGATGGTAGTATATATGCTTCAAAATTTGATGGTGGATTAGGTTGTCCTTCTAAAAAATTAAGAAAGTCTTTATACTCTTTAGCTAAATAAATCCTATCACTAAATTCTGGTGTAAATTTTGGACTATAATAATTTGAAATATATAAGTGTGTTCTATGATACGCTGCATCTTCTCCACTTATCGATGTTTTAGTATTTCCATCAAAAGTTTCAAATTGTAATATTTTAGTTCCATCATTTGCTGTTGTCATTTCTGAATTTAATGTTTTTGATAACTCAATCCATTCATTTGGTCCCCCATAACCATAATATAATATTTTTAATAAAGTTTGATCATAAATTTTACTTAGATCGGTAAATTTTATATTTTTATTTTCTCCAACATTGACAGGAGCTGGAGCATCAGCATTTAAGCATACAACAGCCCAATCGCTAATTGTCCAAAAAATGGGAGATCCCTTTTTCCATTCTATATTTTTCCTATAGAGATTTATATCTCTATCATTCCCTTCTTGAGCATAGCTATAATTTGGCGTTATTAAAAAACCAAATATAAAAGCGAATAATAAAATTTGTTTTATAATATTTTTCATTTTTCTTCCTTAAAAAATAAATTTATAAGTATTATATAATATAAATAAAAATTTAAACTGTCATTATTGTTACAAAAAATTAATATTTTATTTTTTTTGTGTTTTATATTAATATTATTTTAAGGAGTTATTATGAAATTTTCAGAAAGTCAATTAAATGTTATTAATCATAAAGAAGGACCTGCCTTAGTATTGGCGGTACCTGGTTCTGGTAAAACTACCGTCTTATTAGCAAGAATAAACAATTTAATAAATAATGGAATAAATCCTGAAAATATTTTAGCTATGACATTTTCTAAGTCTCAAGCTAAAGATATGGAAGAAAGATACAGAAAAATATACGGAAATCAAAATATTCATTTTTCTACAATACATTCATTTACTTATGGAGTTTTGAGAAAATTTTCTAAATCATTATCAAATTTTCAAATAATTGAAAATTCTAAAGACTATAATAAATATTCAATAGTTCAACAAATCTATCTACATATTAGAAAAAAATATATGAATGATGAGCAACTTGAAAGTTTTTTCAGGGTTTCTAGTTTCCTAAAAAATACATTAATGGATTATAATGATTATAAAAAAATGTATTCTAGTGCATTTAATGGATTTGAAAAAGTATATTCTATATATGAAAATTTTAAGAAAACAAAAAATTTGCTAGATTTTGATGACATTCTTATAGAAGCATTAAAAATACTTCAAACAAATAAATATGCTCTAAAATTTCTACAAAATAAATTTGAATATATACAAATAGATGAAGGTCAAGATACATCCTATGTACAATTAAAAATTATTAGTTTAATTTCACAAAAAAATAATAATTTATTTATTGTTGCTGACGATGATCAATCTATATATGGATTTAGAGGTGCAGATTCAAAACAATTACTTGATTTTCCTAAAGTTTATCCAAATGCTAAAATATTTTATATGGAAAATAATTATCGATCAAGTGATAATATTGTAAAATTCTCTAATCTATTAATAAAAAATAATAAACAAAGATATTTAAAAATAATAAAATCAACTAAGGATGAGGGTGAGATTGTAGATATTACCGCTACAAAAAATACCAAACAACAAATAGAATTTGTATTGCAAAACGCAATAGAAAAATTAAAATTAAATGAAACTGTAGCTATTTTATATAGAAATAATTTATCAGCAATTTCATTTATTAACTCTATACCTGAAGACTTAGATTTTTATATAAAAGACAGTAAATATGCATTTTATTCTAATCAAATAATTTATGATATTATTGATATTATAAATTTTTCTAAAGATCAATATGATCTAAATTTATTTAAGAAAATATATTACAAGTTAAATTTATTTATAAAAAAAGAATTTGTAAAGCAACTTGAATTTATGGACGAAAATTATGATGTTATTGAACGATTAAAGGATGTAGACGGCATGAATTCTTTCTTTTTAGAAAAAGTATATTTACTATCTTACTACATGGACAAATTATCATCTTTAAATTTTTATGATGCTATTTTATACATCCTAAGGAGTATGGATTATTACGAATATGTAAAAGAGCTATCTAGAAGAACTTCCGGATCAATAATTGCTTTCGATAGAATTATTGATACTTTAATAAATATCTCAAAAGATGTAAAAACTGTTTCAGAATTTGAACAAAAAGTTCAATTTTTAATAAATAAACAAAAACTACATAGTAATAATTCTTCAAATTTGATATTTTCAACTATACATGGATCAAAAGGTTTAGAGTTTGATAATGTATTTATGATAGATTTAATAGATAAAGAATTTCCTTCATCATATTCTTCATCTGTTAATGAAGAACTTGGAATTTTAGAAGAAGAAAGACGACTATTTTATGTTGGAATGACCAGAGCAAAGAAAAATTTAACATTGGTTTATCCTAAAAAACTTTATGTAAATGATACAAAACCTTCATCTTTTATTGATGAAATAATTAAAAAATAATATAAAAAGCTGTGCTGAAATCAAGCTCAACACAGCTTTTTTTAATCCCAAAATGTTATAATATCCCAAAGTTTTTCAAAAAAGGATGGAGATTTTTCAACAATATTTTCATCTTTTTTTAAGGCTTTTTCAATAGAATCTGATACATAAACAAATTGAACAAGTCTTAAATTTGTATTCTTTTCGCTTACAAAACTTTTTAACTTAAACCCTTCTTTTCTAAAAGCTTTTAATTTTTCATCAATTTGTTTTTTAGCTTTTTCTGTCATACCATTTGTGCTATTTTTTAATTTTGATGTTCCATATTCAAATTGTCCAAAACCATCTATAAATTTATTAAAACCATTTTTATATTGACCAAATCCATTGTAATAACTTAACACTCCAGATGAAAGTCTATATAGACCGCTTGAAAGTTCAGTTTCTCCATTAAGTATTTTATTATGATTTTCTACAAGTAAATCCATACCTGTTTTCAATTGATTTACCTTGGAAATATCTTCTCCGAAATTTAACCTTTCTAAAATAATATTTATAGCATCATTTAATTTAGAGACTCCTCCTTTTATTCCAATAATACCCTCAACTAGACTTTTTCCATTTAAATTTAATTCACTAATTCCATTCCCTATTTTTTTACTTCCAGGAATTAAATCATTATTTATACCTTCTACTAATGATTTTGTCCCTTTAGTATATTCTACTAATCCATTGTGGAACTTTTGATATTCTACCTTAAAACTAGTTAATTTTTTTATATTTTCCAATGCTTTGTTTTCATCAAATTCAATCAACGCTTTTCTTAAAGGTAATAATTTTCTATTTAATTCAAGATTATAATCTTGAATAATTTTTATTAAATTATCTATTTGATCATCAGATATTAATATACTATTTAGAATATCATTAATTATGTTAAATTTCTTTCTTGTATTTTCTATAATATTTGCTAACCTTACTGATTCATCTAAAAGTTTTTTTACATCTTCATTTTCTGTATATTTTATATTTAATTTTTTAATTAAATCATCAGCATTTGTAGAAATATTACTTTTTTCTAACTCAGAAATTATATTTGAAATTTTTATTTTTATATCATTTAATGATTTTTTCAAATCATCTGAAGATAAATTTTCTATTTTAAATTGTACATCTACCCAAAACTTAAGTATATCATTTATAATATTTTTTAAGTTTTTCATATCTGATTCTGTTAAATTATCTAAAAACTGTAATTTATCAAAAAATGATAAACCATCTAAAATTTGTGAAGATCCATCTACAAGTTTTGAACCACCATCTATTAATTTTTTAGATTCATTTCCCATTTTTTCAATTCCTGATATATATTCCTTATATCCATCATCAAGTTTAGATACACCATCTGTATATTTTATAATACCATCAGAGTACTCTTTTAATCCATCATTTAATTGATTAGTACCTGTTGACATTTCAGACAAACCATTTTTTAATTGGTCCATACCTGAACCCAATTCTCCAATTTTTATAACTAATTCATCAATACCTTTTGAATATTTTTGTAAACCATTATTAAACTTTGATACACCATCTTTTAACTGGTATTGTCCATCTTTTGTATCATCAATACCTTTATAAATATCATAAAGAGAATTATATAATAAATCAGCATTTGAATTTAATTGATTTGCCCCATTAAATAAATCTTTTGAACCATTTCCAACTTGACCAATTGCATTTTCTAATAATTTTAATTCATTGGTAAATTCATCAATATCAGGAATATCAAAATTCATATTAAACGGAACTGCTGAAAATGTGAATGCATTCATCTTAAAATTTTCACTTTCAATTTCTATTTCGAAATTTAGTTCTTTTTCTGGTAAAACTGCATACGTCAATAATTGTATACTTCCGTTAAATGCAATTGTTGCATCATCTACTTTTTTTACAACTGCATTTTTAGAATCTATACTTAATTGAAGTTGTCCTATATAGTAATCAGAATATATTTTATCAGCTTTAGGATTTTTTAATACACTTCCTTTAATTGTAATTAATCCTTTTTTACCAAGTATATCTTTTTCAGATAATTTTTTTCCGTCTAAATAGTAATCTAAATTTATATTCCAAGGAATTTCTTTATCCGGTTCATCACCTTGATAGAAAAACTTACCTTTTTTTGCATTTATTGATATTTCATCTTCATTTTGATTAATAGATTCCAAAGACATTAAATTTTTTATACTCTTATATTTACCATAATCAAGTATTTTCTCATCTTTATCTAAACTATAACCATTAACAACATAAACTCCTTTTTTATTACCAGTTGGAGATACAGAAATATATACAATTTCATCTTTTGTCGTATTCTCAGCCGCAAACACATTTAATGGATATATTATAATCATTATTAATGATAAAATAACTAATGTAAACTTTTTAAAATTCATTTAATACTCCTTTCTCTTAAAATTGGGTTTATATGTGGTTTTCTCAACTATAGAATCAAAGAAATATAACAATACAGGTAATAAAAATATTACTAATGTAAGAGAAAATATTCCTCCTCTTCCTAAAACTTTACCTAATTCACTTACTAGAGCTATTGATGATATCCAAGATAACACGTACCCCGATGTTATAAGGATCATAGCAGGTGGAATTATTGAACCATAGACCTTTTCAGAAGCTTTAATTAATGCATCTTTTTTATCCATTTTTTTTCTATTTTCAAGATAATTATTTGTATACAAAATAGCATAATCAACTGTTGCTCCTAATTGTATTGAAGAAATTACAAGATAACCTATAAAACTTAATTTTGTATTAGTAAAATATGGAAGAGATAGATTGATCCATATTGATGCCTCTATAGTAAATACAAGTAAAAGTGGTAATATCAATGATTTAAAATTTATCAAAATTACCAGAGCCACCGAAATTATAGCTAAGATATTTACTAAAGAATTATCTTTTTTTATTATTTTACTCATATCTTGTAAAACAACACTTTTTCCTAAGATTTCAAAATCAGAATAATATTTAGTTACTATATTTTTAATATTATCTATAAGATTAAATGCAGTTTTACCTTCACTCTCGCTTGTTGTATTTAATATTATCCTTGAATAATTTTTACTAATTAAAGATTTTATTTGTTCCTGTGGTGGAATTTTTATAGGTATAGCGTTACCTACTTGTTCTGTATATGATTGAACAGTTTTAACCATATCAATATTTTTTAATTCTTCTATCATTTTAAATTCTTTTGCTATTTTATTCTTTGGAACAAGCAAAACTATAGGTATATCTTTTCCAAAATACTTTTCTATATTTTTTTTATCTTTTCCTTCAATAGAATCTTCTCTAAATTCACCCATTCCATATGTAAAATCATTTTTTATTTGACCTATAAATGCAATTGGAACTATTAAAATAACAAATATAATTAACCATCTAAATTTTAATACAAATTTTGATAAACGATTGAAATTTGGTAATAAATCTCTGTGTTCTGTTTTATCTATTAATTTCATAGATAATTTTATAATTGCAGGAAGCAAAAATATTACAGAGAACAAACTAAAAATTACTCCCTTTGCTAAAACTAATCCTAAATCTAATCCTATTCCAAATCTCATAAATACTAATACTATAAATCCAAAAATAGTTGTAAGTGCAGATGAAATGACAGCAGATGAAGATTTAACTACAGCATTTTCTAATGCTAAATCAGTATCTTCAACTAGAGTCTTCTGATGCTTAAATTCATGTAATAAAAATACTCCATAATCAAGTGAAACAGCAAACTGTAATATACCACTTACTGCTTGAGTAATAAAAGAAACTTCTTTTAAGAATATATTTGTTCCCATATTTATAACAATAGCTACCCCTATTGCAATCATTATAATTATAGGTTCAAACCATGATTTAACAGCAAGTAAAAGTATTAATAATGAAGCAGGCAATACAAAAATAGTAATTTTTGAAATTTCATCTTTTGTAGAATTTTGTGCTGCTGCCTCAGATACTAATTCTCCATCATATGCTGTATCATCTTTTAAGATTCTTTTTATATTATCTAATGACTCTTTTGAATTATTTGTCTTTACCGCTACTTGAAATAGTGCGTTATTATTTTTATAATATGTATCCAATAGATTTTTATCCATTAATTCAATTGGTTTCGATGTATTTTCAAATTTATCTAACCATAAAATTAATTTTACTTCAGGTAAAGTTGACAATTTATTTTTATAAGCTATAGCATCTTGAACACTAACATTTTTTAACATTATTCTCAAATTTGGTATAGGTTCGACATACTCATCAGCCATTTTACTAATAGATATCACTGAATCAGAGTCTTCAGGTAAATATTTTGATAATGAAAAATTTATCCTAACTCCCAATGCCATTATTCCTGTTATAATAGTTAAAATTAAAAATATTAAAATAACAGATTTATTTTTTTTTATTAAAAATCTAGCTACTTTTTTCATGTTTTCTCCTAAATCAAAATGCTTATAATTTCATAGATATTATACCCTTAATTTTAAAAATAAAAAAGACATTGGATAAACCAATGTCAATTAATGTATAAATAAATTATTTATTTACAACTTCTTTTAATGTTTTACCAGCTTTGAATACTGGAGCTTTTGAAGCAGGAATGTGAATTTTTTCTTCAGGATTTCTTGGATTTCTTCCTTCTCTTTCTTTTCTTTCTCTAACTTCAAATGTACCAAAACCAACTAATTGTACTTTTTCTTGTTTCTTTAATGATTCTGTTACAGTTTCTAAAAATGCGTCTAATGCTTTTGTTGAATCAACTTTTGTTAATCCACTTTTTGCAGCAATTTTTGCTACTAAATCTGATTTGTTCATTTATTTCCTCCTAATATTTCAGTTATCATAAACTGTATCTTTATTATAACATATTGAATTACAAAATCAAGCATTTTCAATACTTTTATTAATTTTTTTAACTTTTTTTTTTCATTTTTTAGTTTTTATTTTCCATTTTTTTTCCATTAAAATCATAAAAATTTACTTTTGTGGATTTAATTTTTTCTTCAATGTTTTTATTATATTTTTGTTTTGTCAAAATATCATTTATTTTTTCTTTATTTTTATCTAATCCAACATTATTTTTATTTACAACAATTACATGATATCCATATTTAGTTTTTACTGGTGCAGATACTTCATTATCTTTTAAATTAAATGCAGCTTCAACAAAATCTGGTTCAAATGCAGCTCTAGTAACTTTTCCCAATTGTCCACCTTTTGCATTTGCAGCTGTATCTTTTGAATTTTTTGTAGATAATTTTTCAAAATCTTCCCCTGCTTTTAATTTATTTGAAATTTCATTAGCTTTTTCTTCATCGTCAACCAATATATGCTTTGCATCAACATTATCTAAGGAATCTTTATTAGCTTCATAATATTTTTTTACTTCTTCATCTGTTGCCTTATTTTCTTTTTTGAATGTTTCTAGATGTTTTTTATTTAATAAACTATTTTTTATATTTTCAGTAAAAACATCCAATTTAACACCTAAAATGCTTAAATATTTGCCAAATTCTTCTTCTCCACCCAAATTTTTAACATATAGATCAATTTCTTTTTTTACTTCTTCATCAGTAACAGTAATATTCTTTGCTTTTAATTCATCTTTTATAATTTTATCTCTTACTAATAAATTTGATAATTCACCTGTTAAATTTCTTTGCATTGCTAAAATTCCAGAGTATAAATCATAATATTTATAAAAATTATCAAAAGTTACTTTTTGTCCATTTATATCCATAAAAGTATTAGTATTTCCTCTCAAATCAGTAATTTTAATCTTATTTAAATCAGCGTCTTTTGCATCTTTAGTTTTTGATACATCTGCTTTTTCACTTCCATTTTTATCAGTTTTTGCTTGACATCCTGCAACAAATATAGTTGCTGCTAAAATAATACTCAATAATTTAATTTTCTTCATAATTTTCTCCTTTATTTATACTATTAATTAATTCAAATAACTCTATCAGTTTTATCATATATCCTTTTTCTTTAGGAATATATATACTTGGACTATTAATTAAGCTAAATCTCAAATTTCCTTTATACTCTTTCGACAATATTTTTAATTTTTCAAAATCAAAAACTTCTAATTTAGTATACCTTATCATTATCTCAGAATCAACCTCAATCAATTCATCTATATTGTTAATTATCATTAATGCACGTATATATGCAATATCTACAATATTTTGAACCGGTTGAGGAATATCACCAAATCTATCAGTTAATTCATCAATTATATTATAATGATCTTGAGAGTTTTCAATAAATGAAATTTTTTTATATATATTAATTTTTTCATTCTCATCTTTTATATATTCTGATGGAATATATATATCAATATTTAAATCAATTTTAATTTCTTTATCAATTTTCTTAACATCAATACCCTTAATTTCATCAATTGTTTCTTTAAGCATTCTTACGTATAAGTCATATCCAACAGATTCAATATGACCACTTTGACTTTCTCCAAGTAAATTACCAGCTCCTCTCAGTTCTAGATCTCTCATAGCAACCTTGTAACCTGATCCAAGCTCAGAAAAATCTTTTATAGCTTTTAGTCTTTTCTCTGCTATTTCTGTCATAATTTTCCCATGTTTATAAGTAAAATAAGCATACGAATTTCTATCTGACCTACCAACTCTTCCTTTTAATTGATATAACTGCGATAGACCCATTTTATCTGCATTATATATTATAATTGTGTTTACATTATGTATATCCATACCAGTTTCAATAATTGTAGTTGTAAGTAAAATATCATATTTATTATTTGTAAAGTCATCCAAAATATTTTCTAGTTCTCTTGTACTCATTTGTCCATGAGAAATTACAATACTTGCTTCCGGTACAATTTCTTTAAGTTTTTCATACATTTTATGTATAGTTTTAACTTCATTATATACAAAATATACTTGTCCATTTCTAGCCATTTCTCTTAATATGGCTTCTCTAATATATTCTTCATCATATTCTATGACATAAGTATTTACAGGTAATCTATTTGCAGGATATTCATCAAGCAATGATAAATCTCTTATACCTGATAATGACATTTGAAGTGTTCTAGGAATTGGAGTTGCAGAAAGTGTTAATACATCAATATTCTCACTTATTTTTTTTATTTTTTCTTTATGTTTAACACCAAATCTTTGCTCTTCATCAACAATTAATAACCCCAAATTTTTAAACTCAACTTTATCAGATAAAATTGCATGTGTGCCAACAACAAAATCAATATTTCCTTTTCTTAAATTTTCAAGAACTTTCTTTTTTTGTGCAGGAGTCTTAAATCTTGATAAATAATCAATATTCACAGGAAAATCTCCAAATCTAGATTTCATCGTATGAAAATGTTGATTTACTAAAATAGTTGTAGGAGCCAACATTACAACTTGCTTTCCATCCATAACAGCTTTAAATGCAGCTCTAAGAGCAACTTCTGTTTTTCCATATCCAACATCTCCACATAATAATCGATCCATTACTTTATCAGATTCCATATCTTCTTTTATTTCTGAAATTGATCTTAATTGTGCATCAGTTTCTTGATATGGGAAAGAATCTTCAAATTCTCTTTGCCATGGGGTATCTTTAGAATATTCAAATCCCTTAATTTCCGCCCTTTTAGCATATAATTTTACTAAATCTTCTGCAATTTCTTCAATAGCTTTTCTTGCTTTATTTTTAGCTTTTTTCCAATCAGTTCCACCAAGTTTTGAAAGTGATGGTTTCTTATCTCCATTTCCAACAAATTTAGATACCATACTCATATCCGTAGTTGGAATATATAATTTTGCATCATCCTTAAAATGCAATTCAATATAATCACTTTTTATATTGTTTATTTCAATATTTTTTATACCTACAAATTTACCAATTCCATAATTATCATGAACTAATAAATCTCCATGAACCAAATCTGAATAATTAATAATGTCTTTATTTTTTACAGTCTTTGATTTTTGCTTTTTGACCTTCCTGAAGATTTGAGAATATGCTATAAATTTTTCTTTTTCTTCAAAATAATCAAATCCATTTTCCAGATATCCTATTATTATTTTTATATTTTTTGAAGATGTTATATTTTCATATATTACATCTGAATCTAGCTCAAATTCAAATAACTTATTTTGCAAGTTTTTAGCATCTTCAATATTTGGTGTAAATATTTTTATTGTATATCCATTTGATAATGAAAATTTTAAGTCTTGAATAAAATCATCAAAATGTCCATGATAAGATTGATTTTGCCTTACCTTGAATTCAATTATTTTGTCAGGATGTAAATTTCCAATATTTTTTAACAATCCAGAAATATTAATTTTTATATATTCTGAAAATTTTCTTTCTATATCTAAAAATTTATAAAAAATATTTTGATGCTTAAATAACAATTCACCTCTTTGTATTCTAGATAAAATATCTTCATTTCTATGTAATTCTATTTTTTTGAAATGATTACTTATAACTGAATAATCATTTAGCAGTAGAATTGTATCATCTCTTAAATAATCAAATATACTATTAGTTTTTTCAGAAACATAAGGAATTAAAAGATCCATATTATTAATTGAATTATTATATTCTAAATCCTCTTTTATTTTCAAAAATTTTTCACTAACTTTTTGAGTTATTTCTACATCAAATTTTTGTTTTGATTTTTTAATATCTTTATCTATTTCCTCTAAAATATTTGAAATATCATCAACGTTATAATAATTTTCTTGTATAGGATAAACTGTAAATCCATCAATATCTTCAATTGACATTTGAGTATTAACATCAAATTTTCTAATAGAATCTACATCTATATCAAACAATTCAAGTCTAGTTGGATTATTTTCATGAATTTGAAATATATCAATTATATCCCCTCTCACTGAAAACTCGCCTTTAGATTGAATAATATTTCTTCTAACATATCCAAATTCAATTAATTTTTTTGATAATTCATCAATATCTATTTCAGATTCAATATTTATTTCAAAACTATTTTTTATAAAATTATCTTTAGAATATAACTTTCTAGTCACAGCTGATATACTTGAAACTATAATATTTTTTTCTTCATTTATTAGATTTATCATCGTTCCTAAACGCAATGATTTATTTGTATAATCTAAATCTTCAATATTTTGATAATTTGATTCTAAATCAGGAAAGAAATCTACATTTAAATTATTATTTTGAAGATTTTCATAAATTTTCCTAGCTATAACATCATTTTCACACAGCACAAAAACAGGTCTATTTAAGTTTGTAAATAATTCATAAATAAAATGACCTGTAGCTTGTTCTATTATTCCATAAGAATATATTAAATTGTGTTTTTCGTTAACAGCCTTAAATAAGCTGTTATAAGCTTTTTCTATCATATTTTTATTCCACTATAATTGGATTATACTTATTCATAGATGAATCTACATCTTTCTCAATTATATCTAATATAGCATCTCTTGCTATTTCTACCTCTTTTGAAATAATTTTTTGCTCAGATGCACTAAATTTTGACATAACAAAATCTGCCAAATCCATATATGAAGGTTTTTGATTAACCGCAACTTTAACTCTTGGAAAATCTTTATTTCCTGTTCTTTGAATTATAGATTTTAATCCATTATGAGTCCCTGCAGAACCATTTTTTCTTATTCTTACTGTACCAAATTTTATGTCAATATCATCAACTATTACAATTACTTTTTCAATATCTATTCCAAAATAATCTATAAATGGTTGAACTGAATCACCAGAGGCATTCATATATGTCTCTGGCTTCAGTAAAATAATTTTTTCGTTTTTATAACTTGTCTTTGCAAAAATACCATTAAATTTCACTTTATCAAGCTTTACACCTAAGTATTCTGCTAAAGAATCAATAACAGCAAATCCTATGTTATGTCTGGTACCTTCATAACGTCTTCCAGGATTTCCTAATCCAACTATCAAATACATTATTTCTTTTCTTTCATAATATCAGAAACTGATTTATATGTAGCAATTGCCTTAATTGTTTCTGTCAACATTGGAGCCATTGATAATACTTTTATATTTTTAATATTTTCAAGTTCTGGATGATCTATTGTATCAGTGATTACGCATTCTTTTACACATGAATTTTTAATTCTATCCATTGCCGGTCCTGATAATACACCATGTGATGCTGTAATATAAACTTCTTCAGCACCTTCTTTTTTCAATGTTTCTGATGCATTAACAATTGTACCAGCTGTATCGATCATATCATCAACTATGATACAATTTTTGCCTTTAAATTCACCAATTACATTTAATATTTCTGATTCGTTTGGTCTTGGTCTTGATTTTTCAATAATTGCAATTGGTAATCCAAGTACGTCAGCTAATCTACGTGCTCTTGTTACCCCACCTAAATCTGGTGATACAACAGTCCAATTGTCTTTTCCACTTTCAGCTATTACTTTTTCAAAATATTCTGCAATCACCGGTCTAGCTGTTAAGTGATCAAGAGGAATATTAAAGAAACCTTGAATTTGATCAGCATGTAAATCTACACAAACAACTCTATCTGCTCCAGCAGCTTGAATTAAGTCTGTAACTAATTTTGCTGTTATAGGTTCTCTTCCTGATGATTTTCTATCTTGTCTAGCATATCCATAATATGGCATAATTAAATTAATTTTATGAGCTGAAGCTCTTTTCAATGCATCAATTATTATTAATGCTTCCATCAAATTATCGTTAACAGGTTTTGAAGTTGGTTGAACTAAAAATACATCCCTACCTCTTACAGTTTCATTTATTTTAACAGCAATTTCACCATCAGCAAAATGACTGATATGTAGATCTCCTAAAGGTAATCCTAACTCTTTAGAAATTTTTTCTGCAAGTGGCTTATTTGATGTACCACTAAATAATTTAACTTCATTTTCTGAAATACGCATTTTTCCTCCAATATATTTCATTAATAATTCTTAAATATTTTATTTTTCAAATTTTCTTTTATAATATCCATCAATATTTTTTTGTTCAGCTCTCTCAATTGACAATTGTCCTGATTTAACTTCTTTTGTAATTGTTGATCCTGCAGCTAAAAATGCTTTTTCTTCAATATTTACCGGTGAAACAATATTAACATTTGATCCAATAAATGCATTATCTCCTACTGTAGACCTAAATTTATTTTTTCCATCGTAATTTGCAAAAATCACACCACAACTTACATTAATATTTTCTCCTAAATCAGCATCTCCTATATAAGTTAAATGTCCAGCTTTGGTACCTTTTCCTACAACTGCATTCTTAACTTCAACAAAATTACCAATATGAACTTTTTCCTTTAAATGTGCTTTTGGTCTAAGTCTTGCAAATGGCCCTACATCTGCACCTTTTTCTACTATTGCTTTTTCAATGACTGATGAAAGAATTTTAACATCATCAGCTATTTGCGAATCCTCAATTCTTGAATTCATACCAATTAAGCAATTTTCTCCTATTACTGTATCTCCTAAAATTTTAACATTGGATTCAATAATGGTATCTTTCCCTATTTTAACTCCTTTTTGAATTGTAGTCGTTTCAGGATTTTCTAAGATAACACCATTTAACATATATTCATCATTTATGCGTTTTCTCATTATTTTTTCTACTTCTGATAATTGAACTTTAGTGTTTATTCCTTTAATTTCATTATTATCTTTAACATTATAAGTAGATATATTAGATTTATCCTGTTTTAAAATTTCAAAAACATCTGTTAAATATAGTTCTCCTTGTGCATTATTTGTATCAAGTTTAGATAATGCGTATTTTAATCTTTCACCATTAAAAAGATAAATTCCTGAATTAATTTCATTTATTAAAATCTCATTATCATTTGCATCTTTATGTTCAACAATTTTCACTAATTTCCCTTTTGAATCCGTTACAATTCTACCATACCCGAACGGATTTTCAAAAATCGCTGATAACACAGTAGCATCATTTTGAACTTCAATATGATAATTTATCATATTTTTAATTGTTTCTGATTGAATCAATGGAACATCTCCTGAAAGAACTAAGATTTTGTCGTCATCATCAATATGTGATTCTGCTAATTTTACAGCATATCCTGTTCCATAAGGATATTCATCCCCTATATTTTGCTTTACATATTTTATACTATCACCAAAAATTTCTTTTACCTGATCTTGATTATTTCCTACAATAACAATAACCTCATCAATGTCTGCATCCTTTGAAGCTTTTATTACATAGGATAATAAAGTTTTATTGCATACTTTATGAAGAACTTTTGAAATATTTGATTTCATTCTAGTTCCTTCTCCTGCAGCTAAAATTATGACTTTATTCATAAAACTCCTCTTAATTTTTTTACAAATTCTAATAAATCTATTATACAACAATATCCAAGATAATTAAAATGAAAAGTATATAAATTTTTAAATAAAGAGTAAATATGCTATAATTAAATAATTGAAAGAAGGGATATTATGTTTAATTTTAATTTAGAAGAAAAAAAATATAAAAAAATACATTTTATCGGAATTGGTGGTGTAAGCATGAGCGGTATTGCTCTATTGCTTAAAATAAAAGGCTATGATGTTAGCGGTTCTGATAGAGATGAATCTGATTATTTAAAAACTTTAAGGGAAAATAATATTAAAATTTTCATTGGACAAAAAAAAGAAAATATAAAAGACCAAGATTTATTTATTTATACTGATGCTATTCCTCAATATAATGAAGAATTAATAGCTGCAAAAAACACTGGAAAAGAAGTTATATCAAGGGGAGTTTTCTTAGGAGCTTTGATGCGTAATTATAAACGTTCAATTGCTATATCTGGTTCACATGGTAAGTCAACAACAACTTCAATGATTGCAAAAATCTTAGTAAATTCAGATAATGACGCATCCATATTACTTGGTGGTATACTTGATGAAATTGAAGGAAATGTAAAAATTGGAAATAGTGATATTTTACTTTCTGAAGCATGTGAATTTAAGGGTAACATTTTAAATTATTATCCATCAACCGTTGTAATTTTAAACATTGATGAAGATCATTTAGACTATTACAAAGATTTGAATCATATTGTTGAAACATTCATCGGATATATGAAAAACTTAGATGAAAATTCTAAAGCAATTATTAATATTGATGATGAAAATACACATAGACTAATAGAACATGTTAAAGGTCAAGTAATAACTTTTGGTTTACACAATAAATCAGCTGATTATTATTTAGAATCCGTTGAATATAATGAAGTTGGTCATTCAAAATTCAAACTAAATATGAGAGATGGATCAATTGAAGAATTTCAACTTAATGTTGCAGGAATTCACAATATTTACAATGCTATTGCTGCAATAATTGCTTCATATGAAAATGGAGTAAAACTTTCTAATATTAAAGATGGTATAAAAAAATACAAATCACTTCATAGAAGAATGGAAACAATCGGGACTTACAATGGAGCTATCGTAATGACTGATTATGGTCATCATCCTGTTGAAATTCAAACTACATTAAAGACAATTGATGCGTTTTCTGAAAGAAATATTATTACAGTATTCCAACCTCATACATTCTCAAGAACTAAAGCATTATTAGATGATTTTGCAGATTCATTCTATGACTCTAAAGAAGTAATTGTAACAGATATCTTCCCAGCAAGAGAAGAATTTGATCCTACAATTCATTCAAGAGATTTAGTTGAAAAACTTGTAAAAAATGGTGTAAATGCTAAATATATTCCAGATTTCGAATCAGCAAAAGAATATTTACAATCAGAAATTACAGATAAAGATTTAGTATTAACAACAGGTTGTGGTAATCCACACATTCTTGCTAAAATGTTAGTAAAATAAAAAATAAAGAGATCTTTCCCTATTGCATTACTTCTACTTTATTAGAAGTGATAACATATTTTAAAAGATCTCTTTTTTTATCATTTCTGGTGACTTTTTATTTTTAAGTCTTACCTCATATTGCATATCGAAAAATATATTTCTACTTTATAATTATCTTAAATGAAAACTCATTCTCTGATTCAGGTTTAATTTCACATAATTTTTCATCATCTTCTAATGCTTGAAAATTATAGGTTGGCTCTACACATAAGTATTTATCTGTACCATTCGTCCATAAAACATATTTTGAAAGATTAGTATTTTCAAATTTTAACTCATAATTTGATGTTTTCAGGCTTATAACATCACCATAAAATATTGTATTTGATAATTTTTCTAAATTAAAATCAAATTTTTCTCCATTTATATAAATTTCATTTTCATCTTCATACTTAAAATATGGATGAAATGCAGGACTTACAAATAATGATTCATTTCCAACATTTTTAACTACTAATCTCATTTCTAAACAATTATCTAAAAGTATATACTCCATTGTAGAAATTAAATTTTCCCATTGTTTTATATTCTTAACTAATTGAAGTCTTAAATAATTTTCTCTTAATTCTACTACTTCCCATTCTGAATCTCTTCCAAATCCATGTCTTTCCATTCCTACTTTATCACTTAATCCAAAATGTGGTAGACAAACATGAGATCCACCTCTAATTTTTTTATCATTACCTTCTAAAATTTCTTGTTTTGGAAATATTACATCTAATTCGTTAAATTTTAACGAATTAAGATAAGCGCCAAATGGATCAATTTCGGCAAAATTCAAATTATTTTTAATTTCTAAAATCATTTTATTTCTCCTCGATAGTTTTTATTTTATTATATACTACAATATTACAAATTAGAAATATAATTGGCATATAAATTTAATGTGATATAATTTATATAAAAATGGAGGTATGTATGAAAATAGCGATTTTCACAGAAACTTATCCACCTTATATAAATGGTGTTGCAACACAAACAAAAATTTTAAAAGACACATACGAAAAATTAGGTCACGAAGTAATGGTGTTAACTGTTGGATCCGAAAAACAAAAAAAAATTGAAGTGAAAGATAATGTTATTTATGTTCCAGGTATATTATTAAAAAAAATATACAATTACAGAATTGCCTTACCAATACATTTTTCAAGAGAAAAAATTGCTAAAGAATTCAAGCCCGATGTAGTGCATATTCAAAATGAATTTGCAATTGGCGCTACAGGTTTAAGAGTTGCAAGAAAGCTTAAAATTCCTGCGGTTTATACTTTACATACAGAATATGACAGATTTCTATTCTATGTTGGATTAAAGTATTTTGAGGAGTTTTCAAAAAAATTATCAGATAAATATTTTAGAAAATTTTATAAAAAAGCTGATATAGTTACAAGTCCATCACCTAAAGCTCAATGCTATATGGATAGACAAGGAATAGATAAAAAAGTAGTTGTTATTGACAATGCAGTGGAATTTGAAAAATTTAAGGATACTGATGAAACAAAAGAGTTTAGAAATAATTTTAGAAAAAAATATAATCTAAATGAAAACACAAAAGCATTTGTATTCGTTGGTAGAATTGGTGAAGAAAAAAATATAAAAGAATTAATTAATAATTGGATTAAAGCTAATTTTTCTGAAGATGCAGCTAAATTGTTCATAATAGGAAATGGTCCACAATTTGAAGAGATAAAAGAACAAATTAAAGAAAATAACTTTGAAAATAAAATTATATTAGTAGGTTCAGTTCCAAACACTGAAATTCCAAAACATCTACATGCTATGGATTACTATACAACAGCTTCCCTATCAGAAATGCACTCTATTTCAATGCTTGAAGCTATGGCTTGTGGATTACCAGCTATTATTAAACTTGATAGACCAAATAAAGAACAAATAAAAGAAGGTATAAACGGATACCAATGGGACTCATATGAAGATTTTAGCAAAGTATTCAATATGATTTTAAATCTAAGTAATGATGAAGCTAAAAAATTAAAAGAAAATGTGTTACAATATTCTATGGAAAACGATCATTTAAATCAAGCTAAGATATTACTTGATATATATCAAAAAGCTATTGAAGATAAGAACAAGGAGAAAAAATGAAGTTAATTTCATGGAATGTTAATGGCCTTAGAGCAGTTATGAACAAAGGTTTTATGGATTATGTAAATCAAGAAGATCCTGATATTCTTTGTTTACAAGAGATAAAAATGTCTGAAGGTCAATTAGAATTAGACTTGCCAGACTATTTTGAATATTACAATTATGCAGAAAAAAAAGGATATTCTGGAACAGCAATTTTTACCAAAGAAAAACCTATTAGCGAATCTTATGGTATAGGAATCGAAGAACATGATAAAGAAGGTCGTGTAATAACTTTAGAATTTGAAGACTTTTACATGGTAACATGTTACACTCCAAATTCAAAAAGAGGATTATTAAGACTGGATTATAGACAAAAATGGGAAGATGATTTTAGAGAATATTTACTAAAATTAAACAAAACTAAACCTGTTGTTTTATGTGGAGATTTGAATGTTGCTCACGAAGAAATCGACCTTGCAAATCCAAAATCAAATCGTAAAAATGCTGGATTTACGGATGAAGAAAGAAATAAATTTACAGAATTATTAAACGCAGGATTCATAGATACTTACAGATATTTTTATCCTGATATTCCTGATATGTACACATGGTGGTCATATATCACTAAAGCAAGAGACAGAAATATTGGATGGAGAATCGACTATTTTGTAGTAAGTAAAGATTTTGAAGATAGACTATTGGATGCAAGCATTCATATGGAACAATTAGGATCAGACCACTGTCCGGTTGTGTTATATTTGAAATAATTTAATTAAAGAGCTGTTGCAAAATAATTAAAAATATTATTTTGCAACAGCTCCTTTTATTTTGCAATAAATGTAAAATTAATATATAATCAAAAATTGCTATAGCACTTCCAAATGCAAGTTCCCCAGAAATTCAAACTTCATTTTCGATAGTATTGGGAAATGTACCAAGAATACTTGCAGATAGCTTAGTATTTAGCACTATTGCATTTTCAGGAATAATTCCGTTTAATACTTTATTAATAATGACATTATCAATGACATTCCTAGAAACAATTTATGAAATAATATTTTATCCAGTAACAAAATGAAAGAATTGAAAGATTAAATTCACATTAAAAGCTTTAGATTTTAAGTCTGAAGCTTTTTTATATTATATATCGAAATAAAAACATCGAAATTAAATGCTATGAGAGGTTATAAATAAAAAATAAAATATATTGACATTTTTTTTATTCTATAGTAAAGTTATTCACAGTGAAATTTTAGGAGGATATATGAAGAACAAGAAACACATCTATCAAATTGAAGAAAAAGTTCCTGGGAAATTATTATTACCGCTTTCATTACAGCATACATTTGCTATGTTTGGAGCATCTATTTTAGTTCCTATTATTTTTGGTATTAATCCAGGTATCGTTTTATTAATGAACGGGATTGGTACTTTATTATTTATTTTAATAACAAAGAAAAAAGCACCTGCTTATTTAGGTTCAAGTTTTGCATTTTTAGCACCCGGTACTGCTATTATTGCTAAACAAGGATTTGAATATGCTCAAGGTGCTTTTATTGTAGTTGGACTTTTGGGCTGTTTATTAGCATTTGTTATATATAAATTCGGGACAAAATGGAT
Source organism: Helcococcus bovis (assembly GCF_046035835.1). Classification (NCBI taxonomy): domain Bacteria; kingdom Bacillati; phylum Bacillota; class Tissierellia; order Tissierellales; family Peptoniphilaceae; genus Helcococcus; species Helcococcus bovis. The sequence goes on along the minus strand of NZ_JBFNGB010000016.1, from coordinate 2,688 downwards.
AGACATAGTCCTACCCCCTGCTGCAATGGGAGCTGTTGTAGCTTTAATAGGATTTGAGCTTGCCGGAAACACTGTTACAGGTGGTGCAATAGGAGCAAATTTAATGACCGAAACAGCAAAATACGCTGATTGGATTGTATTTTTAGTAACACTTTTAACTGCAGTAATTGGTTCGATTGTATTTAGAGGATTTTTCTCAACTATTCCAATATTAATATCAATAGTTGTAGGATATATAACAGCTATATTTTTCAATATGGTTGATTTTACACCAGTTTTAGAAGCAAAATTATTTACAATGCCTAATTTCCAATTAGCCAAATTTTCATGGGAATCAATATTTGCAATGATTCCAGTACTTTTAGTTATAACTTCTGAACACATCTCACACCAAGTTGTAACTTCAAATATAGTTGGAAAAGACTTAGTTAAAGATCCAGGTCTACACAGATCAATTTTTGCTGACAACTTTTCATCAGTATTATCCGGTTTAGTTGGTGGGGTTCCTACAACAACCTATGGGGAAAATATCGGTGTTATGGCAATCACAGGAGTTTACTCAGTACAAGTAATAGCTGGTGCAGCTATAATTTCAATTTTAATGGCATTTTTTGGGCCATTGGCAGCATTAATCAAAACTATACCAGGAAATGTAATTGGAGGAGTAACATTCTTACTATATGGTATGATAGGTACATCTGGAATTAGATTACTAGTAGACCAAAATGTTGACTATTCAAAGAGCTTAAACCTAGTACTTACATCAGTTGTATTTATCTCAGGTTTATCAGGATTGTCAATACAATTTGGATCAATCAAGTTAAGTGGAATGGTATTAGCATCAGTTGTAGCTGTTGTATTAAGCGGATTCCTTGCAATATTAAAAAAATTAAAATTGACAAATAACTAAAAATAATCAAATAAATTATTAGATGTTTTTGAATATCAATAAAGAAATAAAAAAAATTAAATATTCACAGATTAAGTTAAAATAAAAAATTGCTTCGGCATATCCACAGCTCTTAAATGAGCAAGGACTAATGGCGTCAGCAATTTTTTTTAATTTAATCTATTATTCTTGTAGCTTTTGGAAGATTCCATTTTTTCTTATATGCAAATACTCTAATAATAACAATGATAATTATACATACAGGAATTGAAATAACATCGTGAATTATTGTTTGCCATTGTAGTTGATGAAATACAAAACCGCCGGCAATACTTGCGGAAGCATAGACATGTCTATCCATAATATATGGAACATTATCTGTAAGTAAATCTCTTATTACCCCTCCACCTACACCTGATATAAGTCCAACAAAAATATAAAGAATTGCACTATATTCATAACTAACAGAATAAGCTATTTGCATACCTGTAACAGTGAATACTCCTAATCCTACAGCATCTGTATACACTAATGCATCTTCAAAAACTTTATGAACTGTTCTTTTATTAACCTTATCATTAAATAAAGCAACAACAAATACTATAACTGATGTAATTATTGAAATATATATATTTAATCCACTTCTAAATGATAAGGGAGGATTTATTCCCAGTATCAAATCTCTAATAACTCCTCCACCTGTTGCTGTTACAATACCTAATATAACAACACCCAAAAAGTCCATCCTGTTTTTAATGCCCTCTAGAGCACCTGAAATAGCAAAAGCGACTATCCCAATCAATTCAATATAAAAAATATAATTTTTCATTATTTTCCTATTTACTTTCTTTAATTAAATTTTCTAAATCTTCTCTATCAAATACATATTTTGTTTTACAAAAATCACATATTACTTCTGCTTGTCCATCTTCATCTAATAAATGTTGTAAATCTTTTTTCCCTATTGATATTAATCCTTGTTCTATACGTTCTCTTGAACAATCACATTTATATGTTAATTCTTGTTTTTCAATGATTTCAGGTTCAATTTCTGAAAAATATTTTTCTAGAATTTCTTCGGACGATAATCCATCATATATCATTTTAGAAACCGGATCTAAATTTGATGCAATTTTTTCTAAAACTGTTAATTCTTCATCTTTAATTCCAGGTAGTACTTGTACAAAAATACCTCCTGCTGCTCTAATCGATAAATCCGTATCTACTAAAACTCCTAGAGAAACTATTGAAGGTGTTTGCTCTGAGTAAAAATAATAATTAGCAATATCTTCAGCAATTTCCCCAGTTACAATATTTGACAATCCTGTATACGGTTCTTTTAATCCATAATCTCTAATAACAGCAAGATTTCCCTCTTTACCTACAAATGCACTAACATCCAACTTTCCAGGATATTTTGAAGGTGCATCTGCTTCAGGATTTGTAGCAGTCACTTTAACTTCTCCTTTAGTATTTGAAACAGCAATAAGTTTTCCACCTACTCCACCACCATCAAATCTTATAGTTAATTTCTCATCTTCATTTTTAGTTGTAACTCCCATAATCGCAGAAATAGTAGCTAATCTTCCTAAAGCTGCCGACCCAGTTGCAGAGCTATTATGAATTTTTCTAATTTCTTTAACTATTTGTGTTGTATCTGCAATAAAAATTCTTACTGATTTATTTTTATCTATCGCTCTAATTAAGTAATTTTCCATTTAATACCTCTCGTCATTTTATATACATATATATTATACAAAATTTCATCAATATAAAAAAGAGATTGAAATATTAATTTC
>NZ_JBFNGB010000015.1:0-44755 GCF_046035835.1 Helcococcus bovis | reverse complement strand
CAAATGTATGTGCTTTTTTATATTTTAATTGATTTTAAGAAATGTCATTAAATTGAAATTATTAAATATGTTTAAAACTAATTAAATATATCATTCCCAACCAATAAGCACGTTTTATATATCAATATAATGTGCTATAATAATAGTGTTGATTAATCTAAATGGAGATATTATGTGTGATATTGAAATAAAAATTAAAAATTTAATAGAGCGTATTAAGGAGCTTAATTATCATTATTATACACTTGATGAACCTTTAATTTCTGATAAGGAATATGATAAATTGTATGATGAACTTAAGAAATTGGAAGAGGAAAGTGGGCTAATTTTTGAAGATTCACCAACTCAGATTGTTGGGGATAAGGTTCTGGAAAAATTTGTAAAACATGAGCATTTGGGAAGATTGTATTCACTAGATAAGGCTCAATCTTTTGAAGAAATTGAAGATTGGATGAATAGAGCTGAAAAGTTGAGATTACAATATAATGCCGGGGCAAATGATATTCTTCCTGAAATTGAGTATATTGTAGAGCTAAAATTTGATGGACTTACAATAAATTTAACATATAAAGATGGGAAACTTGAAAATGCAGCAACTAGAGGAACTGGAGTAATTGGGGAGGAAATTTTACCACAGGTTTTAACAATTGATTCAATTCCTAGAACTATTGATTTTAAAGGAGTTGTTGAGGTTTCTGGTGAAGGAGTTATGCCTTTGTCATCTCTTGAAAAATACAATCAAACACATGATGATAAGCTTAAAAATGCAAGAAATGCCGCAGCTGGAGCTTTAAGAAATCTTGATCCAGCAGTTACTAGAAGTAGAAATTTAGAGTGCTACTTATATAATATTGGATTTATCGATCAAAATGTTATAAATTCACAGGACGAAGTGTTTGAATTTCTTGTAGATAACAAATTTAATACATTTCCATTTAGAAAAAAGGTTCATACTTTTCAAGAACTGGTTCAGGTAATTACAGAGATTGGAGAATATAGAAAGACGATTGATGTATTAACTGATGGAGTTGTTATTAAGATTAATGATTTTAGAACTAGGGATGTTTTGGGATATACAAATAAGTTTCCAAGATGGGCTATAGCATATAAGTTTGAAGCTGAACAGTATGTGACAAAAATTAAAGAAGTAATATGGAATGTAGGTCGTACAGGGAAAGTTACACCTGTCGCAATTTTAGAGCCTGTTGATATTGAGGGAGTTACTGTTTCAAGGGCAACATTGAATAATTTTGATGATATTCAGAGAAAAAAAGTAAAAATCGGGTCTGATGTATTGATTAGAAGATCTAATGATGTAATTCCGGAAATATTAACTGCAATAGATGAAGATAACAGCAATACTGTAGATATTGAAAAACCTTTATTTTGTCCGTATTGTCATTCAGAATTATTTTATGATAATGTTCATATATATTGTCAAAATTCATTAAATTGTAAACCACAGTTAAATGCCAGACTTACTCATTTTGCTTCAAGAGAAGCTATGAATATTGAGGGATTGTCTGAAAAGACCATTGACAAAATGATTGAAGTGCTTGATATTAGTGAAATTGACGAACTTTATGACATTACAAAAGATGATTTGTTTAAGTTGGAAGGATTTAAGGATAAGAAGGCTGATAATGTTTTGGAATCAATTGAAAAATCTAAAGAAGTTAAACTAAAATCATTCATATTTGCACTTGGAATCCCAAATGTTGGAGTGAAGACGGCATCTGATTTGGCAGATCAATTTGTAACTTTAGATAAGCTAAAAGAAGCTAAATTTGATGATTTGATTAATGTTTCAGATATAGGGGAAATTACAGCGAATGCTATTGTTGAGTTTTTTCATGATGAAAGGATAAAAAAAGGATTGGATGATTTAATTTCAAAAGGAATTAAATTTATTGAAATAAATGAGTCAAAAACTGATGAATTAAAAGATTTAGTAATGGTTGTAACGGGTACAATTGAAGGCTATAATCGAAAAGAAATAGAAGAAAAATTAAAGTTAAAAGGTGCTAAAGTTACATCATCCGTATCAAAGAGTACAGATATTTTACTTGCTGGAGAAAAAGCTGGTTCAAAATTGGCTAAGGCACAGCAAAATAATGTGAAAATTTATCAAGGTGAAGAATTAATAAAATTTTTAGAAGGATTAGAATAATGAATGTAGAAAGATATTATAAAAAAGCATATTTAGATTTACCAAGTGATGAATCTGAAAGAAAAATTGAAATTGAAAAATTTGAAAAAGTTGTGAAAATGGCAGATAAATTGCTAGACGTTGATACATCAGAAATGGAAACTTATGAAATTACATCAGAATTAGTTTCTCCACTTAGAGATGATGAAATTAAGGAATCAACGGATAGAGAGTTGATATTTGCAAATACACAACATAGAGAATATGGATATTTTAAATTAGACAATATTATGGAAGATTAGGTGAAGCATGGATATTAAGACATTACACAAAAAATATAGAGATGGTGAATTTACAGTTGAATCATATATTTTAAGTATTTATGATTTAATTGAAAAAAATAATTATAATACTTATCTTACATTAAATAAGGAAAAAGCATTAGAACAAGCTAAAGAATTAGATGAAAAGATTAAGAATGGAGCTGAAATAAAAGGGCTTTTTGGAGTTCCTGTAGCTATTAAAGATAATATTCTTACTAAAGATTTGAGAACAACAGCATCTTCAAAATCATTAAAAGATTTTGTACCATTTTTTGACGCTGTAATAATGGAAAGACTTAAAAGTACAGATGCAATTATAATTGGTAAGACAAATATGGACGAATATGCAATGGGTGGCTCATCAGAAACTTCGTATTTTGGGGCGACAATAAATCCATTTGACAACACCGTAACTCCCGGTGGTTCATCATCAGGCTCAGGTGCAGCACTTGCAGCTGAAGAAGCAGTAGTAGCTTTCGGTAGTGATACTGGAGGTTCTGTGAGAAATCCGGCTGACTTTTGTCACGTTATGGGATTTGCACCTACATACGGAGCAATTCCAAGATATGGAGTAATCTCAATGTCAAATAGTTTGGATAGAGTAGGAGTAATGGGTACTACAGTTTCAGATATTAGAGAATTATTTAATATTGCAAGAGGAAAATCAGAGCTTGATTTTACTTCATTAGATATTGAAGAATTTAATGGAAAAGTTGAACTTAATGATTTAAAAATAGCCGTTATAGAATTAAAGGATGAATATAATGTAAATCCACAAATTAAAGAATTATTTGATGAAACAATTGAAAAATTGAAATCCTTAGGGGCAAACATTGATATCGTGTCATTAAATTATTTGGATTTAATTAATGATGTATATACTGTAATCATGTCGATTGAAGTAGAATCAAACATTGCTAAGATTGATGGATTGAGATATGGACAAACTGTAGAAAAATACAATTCAACAGAAGATTTTTATGTGAAAAATAGAACAGATAATTTTGGGGAAGAAGTTAGAAGAAGGATTGCACTTGGTAATTTCTTTGCGTCAAAAGATAATGACCAAAAATACTATAAACAAGCTATGAAAATAAGAGGTGCTGTAAGAAGTCAAATTGATAAATTATTTGAAAATTACGATGCATTAATTACACCTACAACAATTGATTTACCTAAAAAAGTTGGAGAATCAAGTGCTGATTCGTACGCATCATTTGATGTAGGAATGTTTAATATGCTAACAAACTTATCTGATATTCCAGCAATATCCATTCCTATGAAAGAAGGGGTTTTAGGCTCAATTCAAATTTCAGGTAAGAGATATGATGATATGAGATTATTGGCAATTGCAGAGAAAGTAGAAGGAGGCTTAAAATGAGAACAATTGTAGGTTTAGAAATACATACAGAACTTTTAACAAAAACAAAAATGTTCTGTTCATGTAAAAATGAATTCGGACAAGCTCCAAATACTTTAGTATGTCCTACATGTCTTGGCGTTGTAGGTACATTCCCAAGAATTAACAAAAAAGCATTAGAATTAGCTATTAGGGCTGGTATCGCATTTGATTGTGACATCAGACAAGTTATGAAATTTGATAGAAAAAAATATTTCTATCCAGATTTAACAAAAGGTTTTCAAATTACTCAGCAAGATGAGCCATTTGCAGAACATGGATTTTTAGAAATTGAATCAGGTGAAGAATTAAAGAAAATTAGAATCCAAAGAATCCACGTTGAAGAAGATACAGGTAAATCAACACATACAGATGATGGAAAGACACTTTTAGACTTTAACAGAGCAGGTGTTCCACTTATAGAAATAGTTACTGAACCTGACATTTCAAGTGCTGAAGAAGCAAGAGCTTTCTTGGAAAATCTAAGACAAAGACTTAGATATATCGAAGCATCCGATGGGAAAATGGAAGAAGGTTCATTGAGATGTGATGTTAATGTAAATATTAAAGATGATGAAGGAAATAGACATGCAATCGTAGAAGTTAAGAATCTTAACTCATTTAGATCTGTTGAAAGAGCTATTCAATATGAAGAAAAAAGACAAGCCGAAAACTTGAAAAATGGAATTACATCTTCAAAAGAAACAAGAAGATGGGATGAAGCATCAGGTACAACAATACTAATGAGAAAGAAAGATGAAGAAAATGATTATAGATTTACTGTTGAGTCTGACATGCCAAGAGTAAGCCTATCAGATGAATTTATCAAGGATATTAGAGATAATTTACCAGAATTGCCAAGAGCTAAGAAGGAAAGATTTATTAGAGAATACAAATTGACAGAATATGATGCAAATGTTCTATCTAAAGATAAAGAACTTTCAATGTATTTTGAAGATTTAATTTCTAAATTTAATGAGCCAACATTAGTTTCATCATGGATATTAACTGAGATGATGAGAAGACTTAAAGAATATGAAATTGAAATATCTGAAGTAAAACTATCTAAAGAAAATTTTGTGAAATTACTACAATTAGTAAAAGATGGAAAAGTTTCAAATAACTCAGGTAAAAAGATATTTAGAGAAATATTTGAATCAAATGAAGATCCGGAAAAAGTTATGATTGAATTGGGATTAGAGCAAAATAATGATTCTGATTTCTTAGTAAATTTAGTTAATGAAGTACTTAATGCAAATCCACAATCAATCGAAGATTTTAAGGCTGGTAAAGATAGAGCATTAGGATTCTTAATGGGGCAAGTTATGAAGAAATCAAAAGGAAAAGCTAACCCACAAGAAGCAAGCAAGATGATTAAAGAGGAGTTAGAAAAACGATGAAATTAATTCTTTCAAGTTCAAACAAAGATAAAATTAAAGAAATAAAAAAAATAATTGGAGATAATCACGAACTTCTTTTGAAGTCAGATCTTAATTTAGAAGATTTTGATGTTGAGGAAACTGGTGAAACTTTAAGAGAAAATGCATACATCAAGGCAAAAGCGTTATTTGATTTAACTCATGAAAATGTAATTGCTGATGATACAGGACTATTTGTAGAAGCATTGGACTGGAATCCAGGCGTTTATACAGCTAGATTTGCAGGAGAAAATGCAACATATGATGATAATAACGAAAAAATGCTTAAAGAATTAAGTCATTTGGAAGACTTAAATGATAGAAGAGCATATTTTATGACAACAATTTGCTTGATTACAAAGGATGAAGAAGTATATTATGTTGAAGGAAAGTTAGAAGGATTTATTTCCCCGGAAAAAAGAGGAGATAATAAATTTGGCTATAATCCAATATTCATCGTAAAAGATTTTAATAGAACTTTAGCTGAAATGAGTGATGAGGAAAGAACGACTATAAATCACAGAAGACGAGCAATTGAAAATCTTAAAGTAATTCTTGAAGAATTGGAAGCGTAATATGAAAGTCATAATTGTTTCAGATACACATGGGAGAGTAGATTCATTTATAAATGAACTTGAAAAACATGAAGATGCTGAACTAATAATTCATTTAGGTGACATGGTTGATGATGCAAGATATATTAAAAATCATACTGATATACCAGTTGAGATGATTAGAGGTAACAACGATTATAATGCAACATCTGTTCCTTATCATAATTTAATAAGATTAAAAGGTCATAGAATTCTTTTAACTCATGGACATCTAGAAAAAGTATATTTTGGACATACACATTTATTGTACAAAGCGATGGAATGTGAAGCGGATATCGTAATATATGGGCATACGCATGTATTTACCAACAAAATTGTAGATGGAATAAGAATTCTAAATCCCGGCTCTGCAGGATATGACAGAGGCGGCGAATATGAATCATATGTCGTTATGAATATTAGTGAAGAAAATATAGAATTTGAAAGAGTAAAATTATAATTATGATCCAGATTAGGCTTGACCTTTTCTGGATTTTTACATAGGAGATATTATGTCAGAAATAAAAAAATTTACTATTAAAAGTGACAGGTTAAAACTAACTGTTTTGAATATTGGGGCAAGTATTTACGAACTAGAATACAACAAAGTTAATTGTGTATTAAGCTATGAAAATATAGAACAATATATTGAAAATCCAATATGTTTAGGGGCAATGGTTGGTAGAGTTGCAGGTAGAATTTCAAATGCAAAATTTGAACTTAATGGAAAAACATATCAATTAGACAATAATGAGAGTGATTACAGTATTCATGGAGGATATATTAATTTAACTAAAAAATATTGGGATTTAGTAGAAATTAATGAAAAAGAAGTAAATCCATACATTATCTTAAAAACAACGCTTAAAGATGGAGATTCAGGATATCCTGGAAATGTTGATATAAAAGTAAAATACATAATTGTAAATGCAACACTTAGAATAGAAATATTTGCAGTATCAGATAAAGATACAATATTAAACATTACAAATCACGCATATTTCAATTTAAATGCAGATAAAACAAAGAGTATTAAAAATCATGAATTAAGAATAAATTCAAATAAATTCTTAGCTGCAGCTGATAATTGTGTACCGATTTCAATCGAAGACACAAAAGATACAGATTTTGATTTATTACAATCTAAATCTTTAAGTCTTTTAGACAATTTAAAACATGAACAAACATTAAAATTTGGAGGATACGATCATACATTCATATTAAATGGTAATCTTCCATATGTTACACTAAAAAATCCATCTCAAAAAATTTCCATGGAAGTATACACATCATACCCCTCAGTAGTAGTATATTCCGGAAATGCAATAGGAAATAACATTAATATGATTGGCTCAAAATCCTTTAATCATCAAGGAATTTGTTTCGAAGCACAATACGAACCGGATTTTATAAACAAAGACTTTTTACCAAATTACATTTTAAGAAAAGATGAAGAATATATGAATGTGATTGAGTTTAAATTTAATTAAAAAATCAAAAACTTCTTCTTACGTCACTAGTCCTCGGATTTTATCCTGCAAAGGTGGCTACTAAGAAGTTTTTGATTTTTGTATTTATATAGTAGGTATTCATGTATATAACAATATATTTACATAAAAAATAAAAAGATCCACTTAGGCACCTCCGCAGCTCCATAGGAGCGAGGACTAGTGCCGCAAGTGGATTCTCTTTATTTTTTATTTTCTTACTCTATTTGAGTTTTTAGTATATCTGTATAATCTATCTTTTAATTCGTTTGAAGGCAATTCTTTAGCTCTCCATTGCCAGTTTGTGCCTAATGTTCCTGGTAGATTCATTCTTGCCCAGTTTCCTAAGTCTAATAAATCTTGTAATTGAAATATTGCTGTATCTGCAACAGATGTCATACAAAGTCTAATTATACCCCAGTTGTAACCTTCTTCTTCGGTTAAACCTGCGTATTCTTTAGCTCTTTGTAATAGAGCTGGATCTTGATTATCAATCCATCCACGAAGTGTTTCATTATCGTGTGTGCCAGCGTACACTACATAGTCTGTTGTGTAGTTGTGAGGCATGTGTTCGCTGTTCATTTCTTCGTTGAATGCGAATTGGATGATTTTCATTCCTGGGAATGCTGTTTGTTGTCTAAATTCATAAACTTCTTTAGTCATGTAACCTAGATCTTCGGCAATGATTGGTAAATCGCCTAAAACTTCTTTAATTTGTCTGAATAGGTCATAAGCTGGACCTTTTTGCCATGAACCATTTTTAGCTGTATCATCACCAGCGGGTATTTGCCAAAATGATTCAAAACCTCTAAAGTGGTCAATTCTTACACAGTCAAACATTTTGAATGATGATCTGATTCTTTCAATCCACCATCTGTAGTTTTCTTTTTTGTTTTCAGCCCAGTTATATACAGGATTTCCCCATAATTGACCTGCATCAGAAAATGCATCCGGAGGACATCCTCCTACAAATGCAGGTGTTAAATCAGGTTTTAGTAAGAATAATTGTGGATTTGCCCATACATCTGAGCTATCTTCAGCAACATAAATTGGAATATCACCAATTATTTTTATTCCTCTTGAATTTGCATATTCTTTTAATGCTTCCCATTGTTTATAGAAAATGTATTGAATAAATAGGTGGAAGAATACATCTTCTTTATTTGATTCTTCAAATTCAGCAATAGCTTCTTTATTTCTTGATTTATATTTTTCATCCCATTGCGTCCATGAATTTCCACCATTGGCATCTTTTAATGCCATGAATAATGAGAAATCATTTAACCAAAATGATTCTTGTTTACAAAAACTTGTAAAATCAATTGAAGATAAGTCAAATCTTTCAAAAGCTTTTCTTAAGATAGCATATCTTTCATGATATAGTCTGCCGTAGTCAATTCTTTCTATATCTACATTTTCATTTAATGGATTTAATTCTTCTTGAGTGATTAACCCATCATTTTTTAGGTATTCTAAATCTATAAAATATGGATTACCTGCAAATGTTGAAAAAGATTGATAAGGACTGTCTCCATAACTTGTAGGGCCAATTGGAAGTACTTGCCAATAAGTTTGCCCTGCGTCAACCAAAAAGTCAACAAATCTTCTTGCGTTTTCTCCCATTGCACCGATTCCATAAGGACCAGGTAGGGAAGATATGTGCATTAAAACACCAGAAGTACGATTTTCGTTTACTTTTTGAAAATTGTATTTTTCATCTAACATATTTAACTCCTAACTATTAATTTTGTATCTACTAGAGTGTGTTTCTTTGAATATTCTGGATTCATCATTAAATCAACAGCTTCTTTACCTAGTAGTTTAGCGTTTATGTCTACGCTTGAAAATGGTAAATTTGATATCTTTGATAAATAAGTATTGTTGAAACTTATTATTTTGATAAACCTACCTAATTCATTATATCTTTTTGCAATACCATATGCAATTAAATCATCAGTACAAGCAACTGAGTCGTAATTTTTTTCTATTAATTTATCTGCAATTTCATATCCTGCATCAATAGAAAAATCTGTGTAAAATATATCTTTAAGAGTATATTTTATCATGTGCTTTTTCAATGCTGTTTCAAAACCTTCTTGTCTATCTATTGTAACTATATATTCTTTGTTACCACCTACAAATGCTGTTTTTTTAGCACCTTTTTTTATTAAAAAGTTTACAGCGTTTTGCATCGCTTTTGAATTATCATTATTTACACTTAAAATATTTTTACTATCTGGACGGCCAACTACAACAGTTGGCTTTCCAGATTCTTTCAAATATTCAATAGTTTTATCATTTTTTTGAACTGACAATTTTATTACACCATCAATTTTATTTGATTGGATTAATGATTTAACTTTGCTATATTCTGTTGAATTTTTACCATCAGAAAAGACTAAAAGCATATCTTTACTATAAAAATTTAGTCTAGTTGCAATCGCATCAAGTATATCAAGAAAAAATGAATTACCAAAACCTTTACTTGGTGTTCTATCTATTATAACGGCGATAGTATCAGTATTTTTAGTTGCAAGAGCTCTAGCTGTATAGTTTGGTTCATAACCTGTTTTATCAATTGCTCGTTGAACTTTTTGTCTTGTAGCTTCATTTACATTTACCTTATTTGAAACTACTCTAGATACTGTAGAAATACTAACTCCAGCTAGATACGCTACATCTCTAATTGTAACTTTTCTTGTCATATATTTTTCCTTTAATTAATTCTATTTGTTGTTTCTCCATCAAAGAAATGTAAAGCATCTAAATCAAATGTAAAATTGTGAATTTCATCAACTTCATATTTGAAGTGACCTGGTTGAGAAATAACAACTTCTGTACCATCATTTAATTTTACATAAAGAATTTTTTCTTTACCTAAGTTTTCAACAACATCAACTCTACCATTTAAGGCATTATCAGAATCTTTTGCTAAAAATCTCTCTGCTCTGATTCCTAAATAAACTTTTTTATCATTATGAGATTTTAATTTTTCTTGATCTCCAGCTTTAGGAGTAACTTTAATCAAACCATTTTCTGAAACAAATTGACCATTTTCATATTTTCCTTTGAAAATATTCATTGTTGGAGAACCGATAAATCCTGCAACGAATAAGTTTGCTGGTTCATTATAAAATTCTTCAGGTTTACCAAATTGTTGGATTTTACCTTTATCTAAAAGAATAATTTTGTCGGCCATTGTCATAGCTTCTGTTTGGTCGTGTGTTACGTAAATTGATGTTGTACCTAATTGTTTGTGTAATCTTACAAGCTCAACTCTCATGTGTTCACGTAGTTTTGCGTCTAAGTTTGATAATGGTTCGTCCATTAGGAATACTCCTGGTTTTCTTACCATAGCTCTACCTAAAGCAACTCTTTGTCTTTGTCCACCGGAAATATCAGATGGTTTAGAATATAGATATTCTTTTAATTGTAATATTTCTGCTGCTTCCATAACTCTCTTATGGATAACTTCTTTTCTTTCATTTTTCATTTGTAAAGAAAATGCCATATTATCATATACAGTTAAGTGAGGATATAGGGCATATGATTGGAATACCATAGCGATATCTCTGTCTTTTGGAGCAACTTTATTCATTAGTTTATCACCAAAAATTAATTCACCTTCTGTTATTGAGTTTAGTCCAGCAATCATTCTTAATAATGTAGATTTACCACATCCTGAAGGACCTAAAATAGCGCAAAATTCTTTATCTTCGATTGTTAAATCGATATGTCTAATTGTAAATTTATCTCTACCTTCGTATTTTTTACCTAAATTATTTAATGTAACTTTCATTTTCATCTCCTAACCTTTTACTGAACCTTTACTTAATCCAGATACTAATTGATTTTGTAAACTTATAAATAATACTACGATTGGAATCGCTGTTAATAGTCCACCTGCAGCAAAAGCAGGAGCATTCATTGTTCTCATATCTTGTATTAATGTAAATAGACCTGTAGCCAATGTGTATTCTTCATTACTTGTTAATAATACAGCTGGCAACATATAATCCATAAATGGACCTATAAATGACCATAATGCTATTATAGCTAACATTGGTTTTGCAATAGGCATAATGATTAATCTATATACTTGGAAGTTTGAACATCCGTCAATTCTTGCAGCTTCGTCTAATTCACTTGAAATAGAGTCGATATATCCTTTTAGTATAAAGGTGTTACCTGCAATACCACCAGCAGAATAAATTAAGATTAGCATAGCAGTTCTACTAAATACTGGTACAATACCTGAAATTATAGAATGTATTGCATAATATGCTGTTATACCAGCGAAAGCTGGGATTGTTTGAATAAGCATAATCCCCATTAAACTAGCTTTTTTACCTTTGAATCTATATCTTGAATACGCATATCCTGTGAATGATACAATTAATAAAGTAAATAAAGCTGTTGCAATTGCGATAAGTATTGTATTTTTTGTCCAAATTAAAAAGTTTGTTTTTTCAAATAAGTATGTGAAATTTTTAAGTGAGAAGGAGAATGCACCTGAAAGTGAGATGTATTGTCCTTGATTACCGTTAAAGCTTGATATTACCATTACTGCTAAAGGCCAAATAATAGCTATTGCCCAAGCAATTAAAATTGCATAGGAAAGCACAAGAAGTATTTTACCAACAGTGTTTAATGGCTGTTTATCAGATAAATATAAACCGTTATTTTTATTTTTTTTCTTAAACATATTAGTTCCCCTTAAATGCTTTTGTATTTCTAAATCCTAACCATGAGAAGAACATGATTACAAGTGAAATTACAATTGTTACAGCAGCTCCTAGAGCTTGATAGTTACTTGTTATAGTTAATTTATATATATATGAAATTAGTAAGTCTGTTGAACCAGCAACATTTCCATATACTGAAGGGTTAAATGGACCACCACCATTAAACAAGTGAATAATTGAAAAGTTATTAAAGTTAAATGTGTATTGTCCAATTAGAAGTGGGGCAGTTTGGAATAACACTAGAGGAATAGTAATTCTCCATGTTTTCTTAAATCCAGTTGCACCATCAATTTCAGCAGCTTCATATAAATCTGAAGGAATTCCTTG
The DNA here is from genome assembly GCF_046035835.1 of Helcococcus bovis. Lineage (NCBI taxonomy): Bacteria > Bacillati > Bacillota > Tissierellia > Tissierellales > Peptoniphilaceae > Helcococcus > Helcococcus bovis. Next base: position 32,314 of record NZ_JBFNGB010000015.1, on the reverse strand, counting down.
TAAAATACCTGTTGATAATAAGAATACATATGCTGAACCTAACCAACCTTGTAATAAGATTAATACTAATCTTGTTTGGAATGCATTATTTTTAACATCTAATGCTATTCCGAAAGTTTTTTGAAACATTTCAGTTATTGGTCCGCCTTTTGCAAACATTTGTGAGAAGAACATTATTGTTATAAATGCTGGAACAGCCCATGGTAACAAGTAAATTGTTCTAAATAATCCCTTAAATTTAATTCTTTCTTGATTTGCAATTAATGATAAAATAAATCCTATTGCTATAGCTAGTGTAGTTGCAGCAAATGTCCATATTAATGTCCATAATACAATTGGCCAGAATGCTTTACCAGCTACACCTTGTCCTAATGCAAGTAATTTATAATTTTGTAATCCAATCCAAGTAAATTTAGCTTGATTGTTTGGATCATAATTTGTAAATGAAATTAAAATTGTTGTAAATATTGGTACTAAAACTATGAATATGATTGCAATTGAAGCAGGGGATATTACTAAATAAGGGAATCCATCTGTTAAAATTGATTCTTTAGTTTCAAACCAAACACTTCTTCTTACACCTTGAATTTCTTTTTTTTCTACATTATATACATCTGAAAATGAAGTATAGTAGATTAAAATGGATATTAGTAGTAAGAATATCGAAATTATACCTTCAATCATAAATATAATTGATTTATCTAATCTTTTCCCACCTTCTGCAAGACTTATAAGTCCAGATATACCTTCACCTTGATAATTTCCAAAACCAAGAGCATATGGTATTGCAATAAAGTAAATAAACAAGGTACCGATAAAGAACAACAAAGATTTTACATATTGTTTATTTATCAACTGACCTAATCCCGGAATAGGTAATGTTAAATAAGATAAAATAGGATGTTTCTTTTCTACTTCTATAGGAGTTTTTCTTCTTACATCAGATATATCAGAATTTAATACATTCATTTTTGATTTATAATCAATATTTAGATGATGTTTAATATTTTTTATGTCTTCTTCTGTAGCTTTTTTCTTATCGATATAAGAAAGAGCTGTTATATCTTCTTTTGCTGATCTTTTCCTAATTTTTTCTTCAGTTGCTAATGCTTTTTTAGAAATTAATCCATCAGAATATTTTTTCTTTAATTCTACAAGTTCGGCTTGTAGTTGTTTGTTTCTTTCTTCTGTTTTTTCTTGAATTATTTTTTTAGCTTCCTTAGTTTCCTTTTGAGTAATATTAGCTAATTTTTGTTCTTTTGATTTTAATTCCTTCTTTAGATTTTTATCATTTTTGATCATGTCTGGAATATGGCGAAGTTCTCTTTCTGCAAAATGATAATTAAATTCTGCATCATATGAAAAATCAACATATTTTTTGTAAAAATCTAATTTTTGATTTGCCTTAAATTCTCTTTCTTGTAGGTCTGCAATTTTTTTATCTTTTACATCTTTGAATCTGTTTTTAGCGTCGCTTTCAATTTTTGATAGAAAAGCTTTTTCTTTTTTTAAATATTCATCTAATTTTTTAATATATGGATGATTTTTTCTATTAGATTCAATTTTCTTTCTTTCAGAAGGAGATGCATTTAGTAAATCAATTATGTATTGATTTTTTCTTGGGTATTCACGTCCTACACTATCTTTAATGGTTTTTGAATAATCCATAGTTTACCTTCCTTTTTGTTATTGGTGCTTGTATTAAAACTAGAAGATAGGTTATATATAATAAAACTATCAAATAGTAAAAAATAGAATTTGTTTTAAAAGAAATAATAATATTAATAGTTTTGATTAAAATTATTAAAGAAAATATTATCTTAAATAATTTTGATATGCCATATTTTTTATATGAGAAAAATGTGAAAAGTGTTATTAAAATTACTTCAAATATATTAAAAAAGTAATTTGTGATAATTATTCCCATATAATCGGATGGGGTATTATTCTTATTTAAATCTAAAAAAACTTTTAATAAATCTTGATTTTTACCAAGAGTAAATGCTTCTAGAGAAGCTATAAAAATTATTAGTGCAGTTATTATTAATAGTCTATTAACCGTCTTTTTTTCTTTTATATATTTAATATTTTTATTTTCCATAGTTACCTGTAAATATAGGAATAGCCAAAACTTAAGTTTTGGCTATTAACTATATTTTATTTGCTTTTAATTACTTAAGTTGTTCTAACATTGATGTAAATGCTGCGTTTAATTCTTTGTATGCTGCAGCTGGATCAGCTGGTTTTACAGAGTTCCATGATAATACTGCATTTTTCCATGTATCCCAAACTTGTCCGTATTCTTTGAATAATGGTCTTGCAGGAGATACGTTGTATGATTCGATTACGTTTGTTACAACTTTCTTATCGATTTCTGATAAATCAGATGCTTTATAAACATCAGCTTTTACATTTCCTAAAATCTTACCTGTTGATTTATATAAATCAATAGCATTTGCTGGGTTAACAACTTCTTTAATAACTGCTGTTGCCAAAGCTACTTTATCTTTGTTTTCTTCAATTCTAGAGTTTATTGCTAATGCCCAACCACCTTTCCAGTGTGCAAATGGTTTGCCAGCTACAGTAATGTGGTTAATTGGATAAACTTCAACATTTCCAGCTTTGATTTCTTTAGCTATAACGCCGTTACCTGCTGTTGACCAAGGTCCGTCTAATCTGATAACACCTTTCCCGCCTGTTGTAAATTCTTTATCAATATATCCCCAACCTGCTTCAGTATCAAATAATGGGGTGCCAGCATCTTTGTTTAATTTCCAGTATCCATAAATTCCATCAAATACAGCTTTTTGATCTGCATTTAATTTATCATAAGGATTTGCATATGTTGAAGCAAATTTTCCTTCATTTTTTGCTAATAAATCTAAACCACCAGCATTATTTGGTGCTACACCAAACCATGCATCAAAGAATGGTAATAAAACTGTAGCAGCATCTTTTTGAGCAGTCATTTCAAATGGTTTTGTATGATCAATTTTTAATGCTTCAGCGTTTTTTGTGTTTACAAATGTAACTAATGATTCAATATTGAATGGGAATGCTAGATAATCTTTATCTTTTTTGAATTGTCCACCTAATCCGTTATCAAAATCATCAAATCCACCTAATTCTTTTGCCATTTCAGCTGCAGGAATTGCACCTAAAACATTGTTATCTGCTAATTCTGTAAATTTATCAGCAGGAATTGCAAATACGTCAGCAACATCTTTATTTGTTGCATCTGTTTTTGTAATTACTTCTAGATGTTCAAAAGCACCTGTTTCTTTTAAAGTAATTTTTGCATCTGGATTTGCTTTTGTGATTTTATCTACTGCTTTTTTGTAGTATTCCATCCAACCTTTTTCAGCTTGAACTGTTATTTCACCTTTTAGTTTTCCATCTGCTGGTTTGTCAGCATCTTTTTGAGCTGGTTTAGAAGTACCACAAGCACTTAAAACCAATGTAAATGCTAGCATTGAAGCTACTAGACTTTTTAAATTTTTTTTCATGTTTCCTCCTATATTTTTTGCAACCGAATGAAAACGGTTGCGTTTATACCTATAGTATATATATTAATTTTGAAAGTGTCAAATTTTATTTGATTAATTTTTAAAATATAAAAAACTAAATATTAATAATTTATCATGCAAATGTTTGCTGTGCTGAAATGGAATAATAGAACAATATAGCTTAAAATCAATATTTAGAAATGAAAGATTTTATTTTGTTTTTATTTATTTAGATAATAAATTCATAAACATGTAATAATATTTAAAACTACATTTTCAAATATTAAGAAAAAGTAACAATTAACAAATTAAACCTTTAATATTTAATTAAATATTAAAATTTTAATTTGTAATATTATATTAAATTTAATAAAAATATTACAAATAAACAAATATGTGGTAAAGTATTAATGTATAAAATTATATAGGAGCAATTATGTTTTTTAAGAGAAAAGATGGTTACAAGATAGAAGTTGATCCGTTTTCAAGATTTATACCTTTAATAATGAAAGAAAGAAATGATGCATTGGTAGCATTAAATCAAGAAATTTCTTTAGAGCCATTTGATATTTATATTAGAAAAGTATATGAGAAAACAGGTGTTAGATTGTCATATATGCATATAATTTATGCAGCTATGGCGAGAACATATAAAGAAAAACCAAAAATTAATCAATTTATTATAAACGGAAGATATTACATGAGAAATGAAATAATCATTTCAATGGTTGTAAAAAAGGCAATGACAGAAGATGCGGCTGAAACTACTCTTAAATTTAAATTTAAGGGAGATGAAACACCACTTCAAGTTAGAGATATTTTAAATAAAGAGATACAAGCTGAAAAAGATACAAAAACAGATGTTAAAAATGCTACAGATTTATTTGTTAAAGGGCTTTCCAAAACACCTTTATTTATTTTAAAATTTTTAGTTGGAAGTATTAAATTTTTGGATAAGATTAATATGATACCAAGCAGTGCGTTAGAAGCAAGTCCATTTCATGCTTCAGCATTTATTACTAATTTGGGATCTATTGGTTTGGATGCAGCATTGCACCATATTTATAATTTAGGTACAATAGGAGCATTTCTTTCAATTGGTAAAAAAGGTAAAAAAATTGTTAAGAAAAATAATGAATTTATTGAAGAAAAAATTATGAATATCGGGTTTGTAATAGATGAAAGAATTTGTGATGGATTTTATTATGCTGCAGCGATGAGAAGATTCTTTAGATATTTAAACAATCCTGAAAAATTAGAAGAACCTGTAAATTTAGAAGATTAATTTGAAATTATTTATTATGTTGATGCAAAATTTAATTGGTTTTGTTTCAACATATTTTTTTATCAAAAATAGATTTTAAGGAGAAAAAAATGAAATCAAAGTATTTAGTTGTATTATCTTTTGATGCATTGTCAAAAAAGATTTTGAATTTTTTAAAACATTACCAAATTTTAAAAAATTGATAGAAAATTCATCTTATTCAATTAATGTTAAATCTGTTAATTCTACATTAACATATGTATGTCATTCTTCTATAATTACTGGATGTTATCCAATAAATCATAAGGTTAATACAAATACATTATTACAAGAAAATAGAATTGATAGTCCGGATTGGTATAGAAAATATATTAAAAGAGAAACTGTATATGATTTAGCTATAAAAAATAAAATGAAGGTTGCAAATTTGTTGTGGCCGGTTACTGCTAAATCGAAAATAACATGGAATATGCCTGAAATATGGGCAAATAGAAAGTGGAAGAATCAAAAAATAATTTCAGCATTTAGTGGGAATTTGAGGTATCAATTAGAATTAGATAAAAATTTTGGACATATACGTGATGGTAAAAATCAACCTAATCTTGATCATTTTACTACTGCAGGGATTTGTTATACTATAAAAAAAATAGACCAGACTTACTTTTATCTCATTTAATCGATCTAGATTCCATGAGACATTATTATGGACATGATTCAAAAGAAGCTAAAGATTCAATTGTCAGATTAGATAGAAGACTAGGGGAATAAAAGAAGAAGGAATTTATGACGACACTACATTGGTTGCTTTAGGGGACCATGCATAAATACCTGTAGACAAGATAATAAGTATAAATACATTATTTGCAGAAAAAGGATTTTTAGAAAAACGTGGAAATAATGTAAAATCATGGCAGACTATAACAAAGGCAAATGATGGATATTATTTTACTGATAAATTTTTGGATAAAGTGATTGAAAATATACCGATGAAAGATGGAAAGGTTGAAGATGGATATCTTATTTCTTCTCATGGGTACTTAAATGATCATAAAGATTATGAAACTGTATTTTTTGCTTCTGGTCTAAATATTAAGAAAAATTTTGAAATTTTAGATATGAGTTTGGTTGATGAATGACCAACATTTGCTAGAATATTAGGATTGGAAATGAAAAATGTAGATGGAAGGGTAATAAATGAGATATTTATTTAAGTAAATATTTAAATTATACCCAAAGAATGATATTATTATATAGATAGATTAAAATAAAGGGAGGAATTATGTTTTCAAAATTGTTTAAAAAACAAAACATGATGAGAACAGTACTTACCGCAGTGTCACCTATAATTATTTATGGGATTTATGTATTTGGATGGAGAACATTAGCATTATTGGTTTTCAACATCATTGTGGCATGTGCAGTAGAGTACTTTTCAGAAAAATACATGTATAAAAAAGCCCAAATTACAGAAGCAGCTTTTGTAACAGCGACTTTATTTACATTAACATTATCTCCAGGATTGCCATTTTGGATGTCTGGAGTGGGGGTAGCGTTTGGTATCTTCTTTGGTAAAGAAGTATTTGGTGGATTTGGTAAAAATGTTTTCAATCCAGCAATTGTTGGTAGAGCATTCATATATATAAATTTTCCAACACCAATGCTTACATTTAATCAAGCTGCAAATTCAGAAAGATTAATTAGTGGTTTAGGCGGATTTACAAAATGGGTAACACCTGTTTTAGATCATACAGCAAGTCCAACACCATTACTTGATTTAAAAATTAATGGGACTACAGTAGATATATTAAATTTATTTTTAGGAAATATTGCTGGTTCAATTGGTGAAATATCTGCTTTATTAATTATTCTAGGTGGAGCTTATATGATTTATAAAAAAGTTGCATCATGGGAAATTATGGTATCATCGTTGATTGGTTTTGTAGTTTCATCATACGCATTGATTTTAATTGGTGTTGAAGGAGATGTTTTACCACCATTACAAGGATTATTAGTTGGTGGATTTATGTTTGGTACTGTATTTATGTCTACTGATCCAATATCTGCTCCAAAGCAAGTCCAAGCAAAATGGATTTATGGTATTATGATTGGTGCTATAGTAGTTATTATAAGAGGATTCTCATTATTCCCAGGGGGAATGATGTTTGCTATTTTAATCGCAGAAGTATTTGCTCCAATTATTGATTATATATTTAAAGAAGTAAATAGAAAGAAGAGATTAGCAAAAAAAGCAACAGTGGCTAAAAAGGTGGTGGCAAATGGTTAATAAAAAGAAAAAATCATTAGTTTATCCAGCAGTTTTTATGCTTGTTTTAGCAGCTGTATTAACATTCTTATTAGCTATGCTAAATGAACAAACTAAACCAATCGTAGCTAAAAATGCCGAATTTGAACTAAGAAAGAAAATATTATACGTTTTTTCAATAGAAAATGATGGTACACAAAAGGACGTAGATAATAAATTTACTACAAATGTTAAAGAAACAGATAAAAAATATAATAATAAACCTATATTTGAATACGAAAAAGATGGTAAAAAAGCATATGCAGTTTCTTTACAAGGACCTGGATTATGGGGGCCAATTGAAGCTTATGTTGCATTGAGTGAAGATTATAATACAATTTTAGGAATTGATTTTATAAAGCAATCAGAAACACCAGGATTAGGTGGACGTATTGAAGAACCATTTTATAAAGAGCAATATAGAAATATTGGATCAAAAGATGTATTCAAGAAAGTAGATTTTATTTCTGGAGCTACTATGACATCTCTATCAGTTGCAAGATTAGTTTCTGGAGATTTGGCAAAATTTGTTAAAACAATGGGAGGAAGTAATTAATGAATAAATATATTAAAATATTTAAAGATCAATTATTATATGATAACCCTGTTTTATTACAAATTATAGGTATATGTTCAGCATTAGCAGTAACAAACTCAGCTAAAAATTCATTAGTAATGGGATTAGCTTTGATTTTTACAACAGGATTATCATCATTTATAATTTCAATTATAAAAGATATTACACCAAAGCATATCAGAATGGTTGTACAAGTATTTATTATTTCATTCTTCGTAATCATAGTTGATATGTATCTAAAGGCTTTTATGCCAGAAATGAGTAAAACATTAGGACCATATGTAGGTTTGATTATTACAAACTGTATCATAATGGGTAGAGCGGAAGGTTTTGCAATGGCGAATCCTCCAGTTGCATCATTAATAGATGGTATGTCAGCAGGTGCAGGATATACATTAGTATTATTAGCGGTTGCTGTAATAAGAGAATTATTAGGTTTTGGTACATTATTCGGATTCCAAATTTTACCAAAAACTGCAACAGCATGGACATTGATGATAATGCCTCCAGGAGCATTTTTCATTTTACCAATTATTATGTGGATAATGTATAACTTTATTAATAAAGATAAAAAGGGGGCTAAATAATGTATATTAATCCTTTAGTTATATTTTTTGCTTCCATATTTACAAGCAATATGATATTTAGTAACTTTTTAGGAATGTGTTCATTTATCGCAGTAAGTAAGGAAGTTGAAACAGCAACAGGTTTAGGGATTGCTGTAACATTCGTATTATCAATTACAACAGTTCTTAACTACTTTATGAATAAGTTAATGGTGTCATTAGGTATTGAATACTTAAACTACATTATCTTTATCGTTGTTATAGCTGCATTTGTACAAATTTTAGAAATGATTTTAGAAAGATATATTCCAAATCTATACTATGCATTAGGTATTTTCTTACCACTTATAACAGTAAACTGTGCTATCTTAGGGGTAACACTATTTATGGTTACAAGACAATATGATTTCTTACAATCATTATTATTTGGTATTGGTTCAGGTATTGGTTGGGCGTTAGCTATTATTTCAATGGCTGGCATAAGAGCTAGAATGAATGAAAATGGATTACCAAAAGGTCTTCAAGGTGCACCTATAACCCTTATTATTACAGGAATTATGGCTATGGCATTTATTGGATTCTCAGGTATGGTTTCAATTTCATAAGAAAGAAGGGGAGATTTTATGAATCACGTATTGACAACAACTGGTATAGTTGCGATAATCTCCGCAGCTTTCGCAGTAATATTGACAATAGCAGATAAATTTTTAAATGATTATGGTATTGTTGGATTAAAAATTAATAAAGAAAAAGATTTACAAGTTGAAGGTGGTCAATCTTTATTAAATGCTTTGAAAAATGAAAAGATATTTTTACCATCAGCATGTGGTGGTAAAGGTACATGTGGATATTGTAAATGTAAAGTAAATAGTGGTGCTGGTCCTGTTTTAGCAACAGAAAAACCATTATTAAGTAAATCAGAATTAGATTCAGATGTAAGATTATCTTGCCAAGTTAAGATTAAAAGTAATATTGACATTGAAATTCCAGAAGAACTATTTAATGTTCAAGAATTTGAAGCAACACTTGTTGAAAAAATTCCTATGACTGATAGAATTGTTAAAATTAGAATGGAATTACCAGAAGGAAAGACAATTAACTTTAAGCCGGGACAATTTTTACAATTACAATCTAAACCTTATCCAAAAGGTGAGGGATATAATGCTCAAGATGAATCTTGGGATAGAGCTTATTCAATAGCATCATCAATTAAGGATGATAAACATGTTGAATTATTAATTGGTCAAGTTCTAGAAGGAAGAGTTTCAACATATGTACACAAAGTATTAAATGTTGGGGATAAGATTACTTTAGTTGGACCATTTGGTGATTTCTATTATAATGATGATGAAAATGATGAAATAGTAATGGTTGCTGCAGGTACAGGGTTTGCACCTATTAGATCTATTTTATATCACATGTTAGATAATGACATTAAAAAACCTGCAAGATTTTATTTCGGAGCAAGAACAAAGGCTGACTTATTCTTGTTAGATGAAATGAAAATGTTTGAAGAAAAATTACATGATTTTAAATTTATGCCTACATTATCAAAACCTTCTGAATCAGATAATTGGGAAGGTGATACAGGTAGAGTAAATAACTCAATAGATAAATACATTGAAGAAAATAAAACATATACAGCTTATTTATGTGGCTCACCAGTCATGATAAGTGGTATAGTAAAATCATTAACGGCAAAAGGTGTAAATGTGGATGATATTCATTTTGATGAATTTTAGAAAATATAACTGAGATTAAACTTTAAGTTTTTTCTCAGTTTTTTTCTTAAAAAATTCTCTATTTTTTAATTATATGATAAGAAATAATTTAAAACATTAGATACAATAATTATGTCGAAAGACGAAAGATAAATACCAAGTGTTTAAATAAACGCACAAAAAAAAACATTATCCCTCTTTTTTTTGTGCGTTTGTTTTTTTGAAATTATTGTTAATAATTAATATAATATATATTAGTTAAATAAAAAGGGGAATATATGATTATAAATTTTTATCATACAAATGATATACATTCAAATTACAATTTTTTACGAAAAGTACATAAGTACATGATGGATAACAAAACTGAAAATGACATTTATTTAGATGGGGGAGATTATTGTGATTTAATGAGTATTGTTGTAGATTCAGATAAAGGAGAGTCAGCATTAGACTTATTAATGCAATGTAAATTAGATTTGATGGGAATAGGAAATAATGAAATAGATTTAGAATTTGATAATTTATCAAAGCTTGTAAAAAAATATCCTATGATATGTTCTAACTTAACCGATGCAAATGATAAAGAAATACCTGGCTTAAAAAAATCAGTAATATTAGAAAAATTTGGAAAGAAATTCTTAATATTAAGTTCTGCACCTTATTATGATTATAAAGGGGAGCATGGAAAGTATAATAAATTTTTTGTATTAGGAAATCTTAAAACACAGGATTCAATTAAAGCCTTAAAAATTGAACTTGAAAAATATGAAGGTCAATATGACTATATAATATATCTTTCACATAGTGGACATGTAATTGACGAAATGATACTTAAACAAATACCTGAGATAAATTTTATTTTTGGAGCTCATACTCATATTATTAAAAGTGAAGGAAATTATTCAATGTCAGGGCGTGGAGAAACATTAGGTAAAGTTTCGTTAGATATATCAGGAAATGAAATAAAAGTAATAGAAAATAAACAAATTTATTTAGACGAAGTTAATAATCTTATATTTGATGAAGTATTAGATAAAAAAATTAAACTTGCAGAAGACTTAATGTCAAAAGAATTGTTAATTAATTCGGAATTAAAATTTAATGCTTTTGAAGAAAATCAGTTAATAAATTTTATATGTGATGCTTTAATGAAGTATAAAAAAGCAGATTTAGCAATAATGCATAATGGTATTGCAGAAAATGATTTAGTAAGACCTGTATCGAAGAAATCTTTATTAAAAACTTTTCCATCAAAGTTAAATCCAACAATATTCCCCGTTAAGGGCATAAACATTAAAGAAGCAGTTAAGCAATCCTTTGATAAAAGTTTTATTTCTCAATCAGGAAAAGGAGCAGGATTTAGAGGAAGTATTTTGGGAACATTAGGATTTAGCAAAAATGTTAAAATACAAAAAAGTCCATTTAATATATTTATTAATGATGAAATGATTGATGAAGATAAGTATTATAAAGTTGTAAGTGATGATTATATGCAAAGAGGTACTTGGTATAAAACTATTTTTGCATCAGATGATGATGCTGAATTTGATAAATTTTTTATAAGAGATTTAGTTAGAAAATATTTAACTGATGAAGAATTATTTATTAGCTCAAAAATTAAAAGAATTTATTAAAAATGTTTTATAAAAAATTTAATGAAGCATCAGTTTTTATTTTACACAATGATTATATGTAAGAAGAAATTGATTACGAATCAACTCATGATGATGTTAAAGAAATTCCTAATTTAAAACGTTTTGAAATTGAAGATTCTAAAATTAAATCAATAGTTGATGAGATTAAAAAAGTAAATAATCCTATGTTTTATTTAGGTTGTGGGGTAGATGGATATAAGGATTTAGCAATTGAAGTATCTGAAAAATTTAACTTACCAGTTGTAACATCAGCTTCATCAGTAGGAATGGCATTTCAAATAATATGGGAATATTTTGTAGATTAGGTACAAAATCAGTAAGAATGTTACCATTAAATGGGATACAAAAATACATAATGAGTGGATGGTTTGCAACATTGGGTTATTCTACTCCAGCGGCTATAGGTGGAAAATTATAATACACTGAAAGACAAGTTTGTTTTATAGTAGGAGATTGTGGTTTTGCGATGAATAATCAAGAAATATTAACACAAGCAAAATATAAGTTGCCAATCATTAATGTTGTTGTGACAGATATGACATATGGATTTATAAAATATGCTCAATTAGAAGAATTTAAGGATGAATTTGGTGTTTATATTCAATATGCTGATTGGGCAAAATCTTCAGAAGGATTGGTAGCAATTTCGTTTAAGGCATCTAATAAAGAAGAATTAGATTATGCATTTGCAGAATCATAGAGATTGTATGATGAAGGAATTGATAAACCTATAGCTATAGATGCTCATGTTGTTTATGAATATCCATTGGACACAGCTATTATGAAACTTGATACTAGAATATATTCAAGATCAGAAATTGAACAATATATGAAGGAAAATAATATTGAAGATCAAACAATATTAGCTGATTTAATTGAAGAATTTAAGTAAAAAAGAGGCTGTTGCAAAATAATTTTTTGAATTATTTGCAGCAGCACTTTTTAATTTTAAATAATTAAACTTAAAACTACTCCTAAAACAGCTCCAATGCTTATGATTTTTACAATTCCAACTTTTTTTACATATAAAATTCCACCTATTACAAAACAAACAACAGCAACATAACTTATTTGTGAAAAATTGTAATTTGTATTATTAAAAATTGATCCTTTAATCATATCTAAAGTTGCTATAAAAATTAAACCTGCAATCGCAGGACGTAAGGCTCTAATTATTTTTTCCATAAAATTAATTTTTTTATTTCCAAAATAAAGTTTACCTAATAGAACCATTATTATCAATTGAGGTAAAATAATAGCAGTAGTTGCAATTATTGATCCTACAAGTCCAGATATTTTTGTGCCTACAAAAGTTGCTGCATTAAGAGCAATAGGGCCAGGAGTCATTTGAGATATAGTAACAACATCAGTCATTTCTTTTGCAGATAGCCATCCATGATTTCTAACTACTATATCTTGAATAAATGGTAATATCGCATATCCACCTCCAAAAGCAAGAATACCTATTTGGAGGAATGCAATAAATAATGATAATAGTATCATGGAATTTTGTCCTCCTCTACAATTGAAAATACTGTTATTCCTAGAAGACCTACAAATAAAATTATTAATCCAGTATTAATTTTAAATATAAATGATGCTATGAATGCAGAAATCATGATTAAAATACCAAATATTAGATTTGTTTTTAAAGCTTGTTTTGCCATTTCATATGTTGTGAAAAGTAATATTGCTGCAATCATTCCTCCCATCCCTAATAAAGCAGATTTAACATAAAAATTTTGGGAAAATTCTTTATAAAAATAGGATATTACTGTGATTATTGCTAAACTTGGTAATGTCGCAGCGATTGCCGCCATAATAGCTCCTTTTAGATTAAATAATCTATATCCAGTAAGTATAGAGCAATTTATTGCCATTGGTCCAGGTCCAGAAGTAGAAATAGAAACTATATCCATCATCTCGTGTTCACTAATTAAATTTCTTTTTATAGAAAATTCATCTTTGATTACTGGGACGATTGTATATCCTCCACCAAAAGTAAAACTTGAAATCTTTAGGAAGATAATAAACATTTCAAATATTGAAAAATCTTTTTTTTTCATATTAATCTTCTTTTATATATAAACTAGCAGCTTCTTCATCCATGATTATAACTACATTTTTGTGAAGTTTTAGGAAACTTGCAGGGATTAATGGTGTTATTATGCTATCTTTAAAAGTGTTCATGATTTTAGCCTTTTTAGCTCCAGATGCTAATAGAATAATTTTCTTTGCCTTAAAAATACTACCCATTCCCATTGAAATAGCAGTTGTAGGAACATCTTCAATTTTTTCAAAAAATCTTGAATTAGAATTTATTGTAGATTCTTGTAAATCTTCAATATGAGTATACAGTTCTAATTTACTTGAAGGTTCGTTAAATCCAATATGACCATTTTCTCCAATTCCAAGAATTTGAATATCTTGCCCACCTAAATCATTGATGATTTTTTCATATCTTTTTCCTTCTTCAGAAAAGTCTTCGGCTTTTCCATTTGGGACATATGTATTATTTTTATCTATATCAACATGATTGAATAAATTTTCGTTCATGAAATATCTATAACTTTGATCGTGTTCACCTGAAAGACCTATGTATTCGTCTAAATTTACAGATTTAATGTTTTTAAATGAAATTTCTTTATTTTCATTTTTCTTTATTAATTCTTTATATAATCCTATTGGTGTAGATCCAGTAGCTAAACCTAAAACAGCGTTAGGATTTTCTTTTATAGTATTTGCAACTATATCAGCAGCTTTTTTACTCATCTCATCATAATTTTTTGTGATAATAATTTCCATTTTAACCTCCAAATATTTCTTAACTTAAATTATAACATATAATAATAAAAAAATTAATTTCAAAACATAAGGTTTATTAAATTTTTAATAGGGTATAAAAAATAAGAATTTTTATTTTGGAGGAATATATGAATAATTTTTTAGAAAACTTTTTGAAGATTAGTACAGTTCCAACATTAATATCAATAATATTTTTATTATTTGGTGTTATTATTATGAAAGTATTAAAAGATAAAAAAGTAAGTTTTTCATCGAGAATGATGATAGCACTTGTTATAGGTGTGATTATAGGAGTAGGAATAGATTTAATATATGGAAATAATGCTATATATAATGAAATTGCAAGAAAACAAATTTCACTTTGGTACGGGCTATTAGGAGGCACTTTTGTAAGATTGATTCAATTGATGGCCATACCTGTAGTATTTCTTTCACTATTTTTTGTAATATTAGATTTTGAAGGGAAAAATATTAAGGGATTCACATTTAAGACTTTACTTATGCTGTTGGGAACAACAGCAATAGCAGCGTTTTTGGGTATACTTGTTGTAAATATTTTTGGATTAACAAAAAATCCATTAAATGGTGCAATTAGTGAGTCAATGACTGAAAGAATTTCAGGTATTTCAAGCTCGTCATTTCCTGAATATTTTGGAAATTTAGTGCCAAGTAATATTGCTCAAGCATTTTCATCAAATGGAGGTATTATTTCAGTAGCAATAATATCTGCATTATTTGCAACTTCAGCAAAATTTTTAATGAGTAAAGGTAAGCAAGAAATTATACCGGTTATTGAATTTTTAAGAGGATTTAACAAATTAATCAATTCAGTTTTGATCAATATAATTAAAATAATGCCATATGCAATTATTGCCTTAGTTTCAAGCACGATAATCTCAAATGGTATAGAATCTATAAAATCTTTATTTAGCTTTATTGTTGCATTATATATTGCTGTGATTTTACAATTAGTAGTTTACTCAATTATATTGATATTATTTGGATTAAATCCAATACAATTTTACAAAAATGCATTTCCAACAATGATATTTGCATTTTCATCTAGATCAAGTGTTGGAACTTTACCACATACATTAAATACATTGAAAAATAGAATGGGTGTATCAGATAAGACTGCTAACTTTATTGGACCATTATCTACAACAGTAGGCTCTAACGGTTGTGCTGGTGTATTTCCAGCAATGTTAGGTGTACTTGTAGCTGCATCAGCAGGAGTTACCATTAATTTTCCATTTTATGTATTACTTGTAATAGTTGTTACTTTAGGATCAATTGGTATTGCTGGAGTACCAGGTACAGCAACAGTAGCTGCAACAGTTACATTAAACGGAATCGGATTAGGACATTATTTTGATAGAATAGGTCTAATATTTGGGATCGACCCTATAATTGACATGGGAAGAACAATGTTAAACGTTACAGGAGGAATGGTTTCGGCTGTAATAGTTGATAGATGGGAAAAAACTCATAATATTGAAATTTTCAATTCTACAAATACCGAAATTAACGAATAAATTATTTTACAGAATTGTTATAATAAAAAATTTGAACCTTTGATATAATTACGATATCTATTTTAAGGAGAGGTTTATGGATTTTTTAAAACATTTTTTTAGAAATAATTTAGATGATCATTCATTTGGATTGTTTAAAACATTTCATACAGGGGCGATAATACTTTTAATATTATTAACTTTGTTTGTAATAAGTTTTAGAAATAAAGATAAGAAAAAACAAGAAAATTTACTTAAAGTAATGGGATCATTACTATTACTTGATAAGATTATAATGTTTATATGGATGATTTCTTCAGGATTTTATACACTTGAAGCATCATTACCAATCTATAATTGTAGAATTGTAGCATGGTTTTTCATATATGATATATTTATTGGAAGTAAAACTTTAAGGAAAATAGGAATTTATTGGGGACTGATGGGAGGTATACTTGCGATACTTATGCCAGAGCCATACGCATTTAGATTCCCACATTATACAAATTTTCAATTTTTCATTTTCCACTATTTAATATTTTTAATTGCAATTTATAATATAGTAATAAGAAAAGAAAAGTTAGTAAAAAAAGATTTGTTATTTGCAGTGAAATTTACTGCAATATATAATTTGTGTGTAATGATATTTACTTTATTATTAAGAAATTATTACCCAAAGGCAAACTACGGATTTTTAGCTGAATCGCCAAATGTTGTAAAAAGTTTAGTATCACTAGAAGGTTTTCCATATTATGTATTTGTTCTATTTTTATATTCAGTTATAATGATTGTTATGCATTTTGTTGCCAAGTTATTTTACAAATTATCATGGAAATAAATAATATAAATTTCATAAAATTAGGAGTATAATAAATTTGTAGATGAGTCATATTTAATTATGACAAAGGAGGAAAAATGAATTATTTAAATAGGGCAAGAGAGCTATTTAACGATGTTATTAGTGTAAGAAGAGATTTACATCAAAATCCAGAAGTTGGGTTTGAATTACCTAATACCGTTAAAACGATAAAAAATAAATTGGACGAATTTGGAATAAGTTATGAAATGCTTGAAGATACCTATGCTATAATAGGGTCTTTAGGTGATTCTAAAAAAGGAAAATCTATTTTATTAAGATCTGATATGGATGCTTTAGCTATTGAGGAAAAGTCAGAGCATAAATATAAATCAAAAAATGATAATGGTCATTTGTGCGGTCATGACATGCATGCAAGTACTCTTATTTTAACCCTAAAGATGCTAAAAGAAAATGAAGAAAATCTTGAAGGACAGGTGCGCTTTTTATTTCAACCTGCTGAAGAAACGTTGAATGGTGGCAAGTTAATGCTTGAAAAGGGGATTTTAGATAAACTGAAAGTAGATGCTGGTTTGGCTTTACATATGTGGCCAAATGGAGAAGAATTAGGTGTATTGATTTCAAAAGGACCTGCTCTTGCTTCAGCATTAAATTTTAGAATTACTATTAAAGGGGTGGGAGCGCATGGTGCTATGCCTTTTACAGGTGTTGATCCTGTTTTTGTAGCAAGTCAAATTATAAATGGATGTAATGGAATATTAGCTAGAGAATTACCTTCAAGCAAGGGAGCGTCTTTATCAATGGGATATATAACAGCTCCTGGGGGTCAAGTTAATGTTGTACCAGATACGGTTATTATTGAAGGTACATCGAGATCTTTATATGGAGAAAGCTCAAAACATGTGGCTAAAAGACTCCCAGAAATTGTTGAACATATTGGTAAAGCTTTTAGAGCTGAAACAGAGTTTGAAGTTTTAGCAAATGTTCCACCATTAGTAAATACAGATAAAATAGCAGATTTAGTTAAAGATTCTGCAACATCAGCTTTGAATGGAGAATATATAGTAGAGTTTATAGAGCCTGGATTGGCATCTGAAGACTATGCACATATTGCTAGCAAGCTTCCTGAATCTTGTTATTTCTTTGTTTCTTGTCCGCTGCCAGATGAAAATGGGAAGGTATATGCTGTGCATCACCCATATGTACAATTCAATGAAGAAGCATTGATAATAGGCTCAGCTTCAATGGCACAGTCTGCTGAAAATTGGTTAAGAGAAAATAAATAATATAATTTTATATAAAAATATAACCACCAATTTTAATGATTTGAACTAAAAGGTTGATAAAATAAATATCAACTTTAATATTCCTTCATTATTTGGTGGCTATTTTATAAAATGACAATTTAAATTATTCTAAAAATGCATTTAATATAGATTGAACTCCATCAGTGATTACTGACAAACCAACTAATATATTTAAAGCAAATAATGCTCTAATAGGATCTATAGCTAGTGAAAGTCCGTATATTATAAGTAGTATGGAAATTATAATAGAAAACCATTTAAATTTATTATTTAATTTTAATCCTACAGATAATCCCGTTATACCATCAACAATAAACCAGGCACTAACCAAATACAGTACAAGAGTTGACGAAATTTTAGGGTTAAATAATAAAATCAAACCTAAAATTACAAAAATTATTGAATTTAATAATAATATCCAATTAGTATTATTTGAAGATTTATTTTTGAAAAATACAACTCCTGTAAATATACCTCTAATAAGTATAGTAAAAGCTAAAAGTGTAGCAATACTTAGTAATGTTAATATTGGTGTGCTTAAAAGATAAATACCAAGTATAACTAAAGCAATACCAATACCAATTGATAAAAATTTATTTTCACTTTTTTTCATATTTTCCTCCTTTTTAATAAATTAAAATAATTATATCATAAAATAAGTTATATTAATTATTTTTTATATTTTATTTTCCAATCAGCGACAAATCTCTATACATCATTTCAAAAGTTGTTAAATCAAGCAATGAACAGTTGATTATGTGGTTTCCTATAAGTATATTCATGTCTGAATACCCTATAATACCTTTATTTAGCTCTTTTTTAATTTTAAATTTACTAATATCATATTCAAAAATTAATTTTTTTGCTTTATATTTTCTAAAAATATTCCTTTCTAATGTAAAGTAGTAATTATTTATAACAAAATTAAAAAACATTAAAATTGAATATATTACAAATGTTGAAATAATCGCATAAGTTAGATCTATAAAGTTAGCTATTAAAATAAAAAATACAAAGCATGCAATAATATTTAAAAAAAATGATATTATAAATGATGATAATTTTCTTTTATATATTTTCATATTTCACCTCAAATAAAGTATATTTTATTAATAGAAATTCTGCAAGTGTTGATTATTTTTATAGTCATATATATAATTGATAATGAGTAAGTGTTATTTAAGGAGTTAAGATGATTACAGTTAATAATTTAAGTTTAATATTTCCTGATAAAAAATTATTTGAAGATGTAGATTTAATTTTTACACCAGGAAATTGTTATGGAATAATAGGGGCAAATGGAGCAGGTAAATCAACATTTTTAAAGGTTTTATCTGGAGAAAAAGAACCAACGAAAGGAAATGTTTCTTATCCTAAAAATGTTAGATTAAGTAAACTAAACCAAGATCACTATGCATTTGAAGAATATCAAGTGTTAGATACGGTGTTAATGGGAAATGCGAAATTATATGAAATTGCAAAAGAAAAAGAAGCTATTTACATGAAGGAAGATTTTTCTGATGAAGATGGAATGAGAGCAGCAGAATTAGAAGCAGAATACGCTGAAATGGGTGGATATGAATCAGAATCAGAGGCATCAACATTATTACAAGGATTAGGAATAGATGTTTCAATGCACTATATGTTAATGAGCGAATTGAAAGAATCTGATAAAATTAAAGTTTTATTAGCTCAAGCATTATTTGGAAAGCCAGATGTACTTTTACTTGACGAACCTACAAATGGTATTGATTTGAGGGCAGTATTATGGTTACAAGAATTTTTAATTAATTTTGAGGGGATAGTTATAGTTGTATCTCACGATAGATATTTCTTAAATGAAGTATGCACAGTAATGGTAGATATCGACTTTTCAAGAATTAAAATGTTTACAGGTAATTATGATTTCTGGTATGAATCATCACAATTAGCATTAAAGATGGCTAAGGATGAGAATAAGAAAAAAGAAGAAAAAGTTAAAGAATTAAAAGAATTTATTCAGCGATTCTCTGCGAATAAATCAAAATCAAAACAAGCAACATCTAGAAAAAAATTATTAGATAAAATTACACTTGATGACATTCAACCTTCAACAAGAAGATATCCATTTGTTGGATTTACATTGTCTAGAGAACCAGGAAATGAAATTCTTAATGTTGAAAATCTTTCAATAGAAGAAAATGGTAAAAAATTGATAGATAATATGTCATTTAGAGTAGAAAAAAATGATAAAATTGGTTTCATAGGAAATGAAATAGCTATAAGTAAATTCTTTGATTTAATTGCAAAAGGAAATATTGATGGAGATGATTCATTTAAATGGGGACAAACTATTACTACAGAATATTTTCCAAAAGATAACTCAGAATATTTTGAAGAAAATCCATATAATTTAGTAGACTGGTTGAGGCAATATTCAAAAGACCAATCAGAATTTTTTATAAGAGGATTTTTAGGGAAAATGCTATTTTCAGGTGATGAAGTATACAAACAATCTTCAGTTTTATCTGGGGGAGAAAAAGTAAGAATGATGTTTGCTAAGATGATGGTTGAACCAGCAAATTTAATTATTTTAGATCAACCAACTAATCACTTGGACTTGGAAAGTATCGAATCAGTTAATAATGGATTAATAAGCTACAAAGGTAACTTGTTATTTACTTCATTAGACCATCAATTTGTAAATTCTATTGCAAATAGGATTATTGAAATTTTTGATGATGGATCATATAGAGATGAAAGAATAACATATGATGAATATATTGAAAAATACGTAAAATAAGAATGGGGATATTTTGATAGAAAAAAATATTTTAGATCATAATGAAAAGATTATTTTGATATATGGTATAAAAAATAAAAGATATAAATCACTTATAGAACAGGCAAATAAATACAATTACAGAGTTATAGAAGTTTTGGATAATCAGCTTAATTGTGAAATAGAAAATCTTTTATCAAATAATATTTCTAATTGTATAGATGAAAAATTGGAAAAAATTGATATAGAATTTTTATTATTTGTAAATATTATAAAGGATGAACTTTATAAATTTATTGATGAATTAAAACGTAAAAAACTATATTTTGCAAATAAAGCCATACTAACTCAAACAAATTTAAAATGGAAATTGAGGACCCTTCTTGTTGAAAATAAAAAAGAACATTTAGTTATGACATTATTTACAAATCTTAGAAGATCTATGAAAAAAGCTGAAATTCTTAGAGAAAATGGGATTTTTGATGATGAATTACTTGAAATTATGGTGCAGGCAAAAAAATTTATGAATCCTCAAGAATTTGATTTTAGTGAAATTAAGGAAATTCATAATAAATTATCAATTAAAGTTAATAGTTTAGAAGGTAAACATGAATAATGATCTTAATAAAAGAAGAAGACAATTAAATAGAAAAAAAACAAGAAAACATTTTATTATAATAAAACTGATTTTGATATTTTTATTATTTATTTCTGTTGTTTTTGCTGTAAGGACATTATTTTTAAGATTTTCAAATAACGAAAATAGTAAAAATAATGAAAGGGTTGAAACGAAATTGGAGAACAAAACAGAAAGTTCTAAAGAAAATATTAAAAATTTCAATAATAAAAATTCTAAAAAAGATGGAGAAACAAGAAAATTAGGAAATATAAATATCGAGAGTATAAATGGGACAGTTAGAACAAATAAAGGTAAAATAATAAATCCATTTGCAGATATTACATTTTCTGAAAAAGATTTAAATGATAGAATAAAGAATCTTGATGAAAGCTTAAAACGAAAGATTGAACTATATCCTGAGTCAAGAACAACAGTTTTGCAATATCAAGATTATAAAAATGATGATTCAGAAATAAAAGACGTATCTAAAGATTTAGAAAATTCTAAAGAATTTGATAGAAAAGTTAAGTTAAATTACTTAAATCAATGGGATATAAGATGGGGATCAGATAAAGTGGATAATCAATATATTGCTTTATCAGGTTGTGGACCTACAACTTTATCAATGATATATTCTTCATTCACTGGAGATTCTTCTATTACACCTTTTGAAATGGCGCAAAGAATGAATAAACTTGGATTATATACAAGATCAGGTGGAGAATATGGACTATTTACACAAGGAAGTTCTGATTTAGGATTATCTGGTTTTGAAATTCCTTTAAGTAAAGAAAGTGTTGAATCACAATTGGAAAAAGGAAGAGTTATAGTAGCCCTTGTAGTGAATAATGAAATAGGAGATTTTACACAATCATCAGGACATTATATCGTAATATCAGAAAAAAAAGAAAATGGTAAGTTTTTGATTTATGATGTTAATTCATATGAAAATACAAATAAAGAATGGGATTTTGATAGGATATTTTCACAATCAAAATTATTCTATTCAATAGGGAAAAATTAATTAGTTATAATGAATGGGTTTATTTAATGAAAAGTAAACTCATTTATTTTTTTCATTCCTTTTTTCTTATTTAAAAATATGTTAAAATATAAAGATGAAAGGTGGTGTAATTTTGGAATTTTTAAATGAATTAAAAATAGCTTTTATGACTATAAAGATAACTGATATTATCGATGTTCTAGTTATGACGTTTATTATTTATAAAGTTATTATGTTAGTTAGAGAAACTAGAGCAGCGCAGCTATTAAAAGGATTATTTTTAATACTTATTTTTTCTAGAATAAGTATATTATTAAATTTATATACTGTTAATTGGTTGATTTCAAGTGTATTTACAGTAGGGGTTGTATTAATAATTGTAGTATTCCAACCTGAATTAAGACGAGCATTTGAAAAACTTGGTAGATCAAATAGTATTTTTACATCTATAGTGAAATTGAAAACTCAGCAAATTAATTTTAAAACTGAAGAGATAGTAAATGCAGTGGCATCATTATCAAGGCAAAAAATAGGAGCATTGATTGTTATAGAAAATGGAGTTGGATTAGCAGATATTGTAGAAACGGGTACAATGCTTAATTCAGAAATGTCAAGTGAATTAATTATAAATTTATTTTTCCCAAATTCACCTTTACATGATGGAGCTGTTATTATAAAAGATGAAAAAATAGTTGCTGCAGGATGCTTTTTACCACTTTCATCCAATAATTCCATTTCTAAAGAATTAGGTACAAGACATAGAGCTGCACTTGGAATGAGTGAAAAATCTGATGCATTTATAATAGTTGTTTCTGAAGAAACAGGTATTATAACAACAGTTCAAAATTCAAGTATATCTAGACATATAGATAGTGAAACACTAAAAAATACACTTAATAAATTATTCGTTGAAAGTGATAATACTATATTTAAAAAAATAACAAGTGGAGATGAAAATGGAAATAATTAAAAAAAATTGGAAAATAAAATTATTATCTCTTTTTATAGCTATAGTTTTATGGGCGTTTATAATTGCAAATGAAAATCCGACAGTAAGTACAAGAATAAGTAGTGTTCCGATTATATATGAAAACTTAGGAAAATTAGATCAAAAAGGATTGATTTTAAATCAGGATATAGTGAAAAATTTAGATGTATCTATTTCTGGAAAAAGATCAAATATAATTAGTATTACACCACAACATATAATTATTTCAGCTGATTTAACAAATATGAAAGAAGGGCGTAATAAAGTAAACTTAAGTTACACATTACCAGAGGGGATAAAAATTGATGAGGCTCCTAGAACTTTAGATGTAAATGTAGAAAAAATTATTACAAAAGATTTTATTGTTAAGGTTAAAAATGAATCTAAGTTGCAGTCTGATTATATTTTGGAGTCAACTAAAGTAACCCCTGAAAAAATTACTGTTAGAGGGTCAAGAGCAAATGTTGATAGTATAAGCAATGTTTATGTTAAACTAGACTTGTCAAATTTAGAAAATGATATTACACTTAATAAGGAAATTTATGCTGAAAATTCAGAAGGAAATAAAGTAGAAGGATTAATTTTTGGACAAGAATTTGTAAATATTAATGCCATGGTTTCTAAACAAAAAGAAGTATCCATAATTATTTCTAATAAAGGGAATCTACCTAATGGATATAAATTAATAGATGCAAAATTAAGTAAAAGTAAAGTATATATAAAAGGACCTAAAGACGTTATCGACAATATTGAAAGTGTTAAAACTCAAGATATAGATTTGTCAAATATTACTGGAAGTAGAAAAGTTAATGTAGATCTTAGCTTGCCTACGGATGTTGTATTAGTAGATTCAACAACATCTTACACAGTTGATTTAGAAATAAAAAAAATTGAAACCACGAAAGAAGTAAAAGAATAAAAATAGGAGTTTAAAATGAAAGAGGTTAGAGTAAGATTTGCACCAAGTCCAACAGGATATGTTCATATTGGAGGACTTAGAACAGCATTATATAATTATTTATTTGCTAGACATGAAAAAGGCAAATTTATTTTAAGAATTGAAGATACAGATAGAACAAGATACGTAGACGGTGCATTGGAAAATCTAATTGAAGTATTGCAATGGGCAGGATTAGATTATGATGAAGGTGTATTCTTAGATGAACATAGAAATCTTTACGAAAAAGGACAATATGGTCCATATATTCAATCTGATAGAGTTAAAGAAGGAATTTATGATAAGCATATAAAGAAATTAATCGAAGAAGATAAAGCTTATTATTGTTTCTGTACAGCAGATAGACTAAACAACTTAAGAGAACAACAAAAAGCTGATGGTAAAATGCCAAAATATGATGGATTATGTAGAGGTATATCAAAAGAAGAAGCTCAAAAAAGAGTTGATGCAGGAGAACCTCATGTAGTAAGACTAAAATTACCAGCAAATAAAGATATTCAATTTAATGATGCAATTAAGGGACATTTAAGCATTAATACAAATGACATGGATGACCAAGTTTTAATTAAAACTGATGGATTCCCAACATACCACTTTGCGGTAGTAGTTGATGATCATGATATGAAAATTACACACGTTGTAAGAGGTGATGAATGGGTTTCATCAACACCAAAACACGTTTATCTATATGAGGCATTGGGTTGGGAAGCTCCAACATATGTTCACCTTCCAACAGTTTTAGGAAGAGATAAAAAGAAATTATCAAAGAGAAATGCTGATGTATCAGTTGAAGACTTTAAGAAAAAGGGATATCTAAGAGATGCTTTAATAAACTATATTGCTTTAGTTGGTTGGTCTCCAGAGACAAATCAAGAAATACTTTCACATGATGAATTAGTTGAACAATTTAGTTTTGAAAGAGTTTCAAGATCAGGTGGGGTATTCGATGAAGATAAACTTGATTGGGTAAACAGCCATTATATCAAAGAATTATCAGATGCTGAATTAGCTGTAGAATTAAAACCATATTTAGTTGAAGCTGGTTACATTTCAGAAGATAAATCAATTGAAGAATTAGAAGAAATAGCAGCTACATTTAAGACATCATTAAATAAATTCTCAGAAATTGTAAATCAAACAGAATTTATTTTCGCAGATTACGATAATGGTGTATTTTATGATGAAGTTAAAGAAAATATAAATTCAGAAGATGCAAAGAAAGTTTTAACAGCATTAAAAGAAATCGTTGAAAATGAAGGGATGAACGAAGAACTAGCAAAATCTGTTATGAAGAGGATCCAAAAGGAAACTGGAATAAAAGGAAAATTATTATTCTTCCCAGTAAGATCAGCATTATCAGGTTCAGAACATGGACCAGAAATGATTCACATCTTTATGATTTTAGGAAAAGAAGGTATCTTAAATAGATTAAACTATGTTTTAGAAAATTATTAATATGAAAATTTATAATACATTATCAAGACAAAAAGAAGAATTTAAGACAATTGAAGAAAATAAAGTAAGAATGTATGTTTGTGGCCCTACAGTCTACAATTACATTCATATTGGAAATGCCAGACCGCTTGTATTTTTTGATACAGTGAGAAGATATTTAGAATATAAAAAATATGATGTGAAATTTGTAATGAATTTGACTGATATTGATGATAAGATCATAAATAGAGCAAATGAAGATGGCGTCGAATTTACAGATATAACAAAGACTTATATTGCAGCATTTTTAAAAAATGCTAAAGATTTTAATGTTGATGTTGATAAAATTATAAAGCCACAAGCAACAAACTATATAGATGATATGATTAATTTTATTTCTGATTTAGAAAAACAAGGAGCAGCATATGATGCTTCAAGTACTGTTTATTTTAATGTTGATAGTGCTAAAAACTATGGTAAACTATCAAAGAAAAATATTGAAGAATTAGAATTAGGTGCAAGAATCGATGTAAGTGGTGACAAAAAAAATCCTATGGATTTTGCATTGTGGAAAAAACAAAAAGATCCTAATGAACCAGCATGGGACAGTCCATGGGGAAAAGGGAGACCAGGTTGGCATATTGAGTGCTCTACAATGGCGAAATCTGTATTAGGTGAAACAATTGATATTCATGGTGGTGGAGAAGATTTACAATTTCCACATCATGAAAATGAAATCGCACAATCAGAAACATTAAACCACAAACCATTTGCAAATTATTGGATGCATAATTCTATGATAACTGTTGATAAAGAAAAAATGAGCAAGTCAAAAGGAAATTTCTTTACAATTCATGATATAGAAAAAGAATTCGATTTGATGATAGTAAGAATGTGGTTATTGTCAGGTCACTATAGAACACCAATTGATTTTTCAAGAGAAAATTTATTAGCAATCAAAAATGGTTATGATAGATTAAAAAATACAAATGATGAATTAAATAGATTTATTTCAAACTCTAATAATCATTCTGAATTTACTACAGAAAAAATTGATGAATTTGAAATTAAATTTTCAAATGCAATGGATGATGATTTTAATACTGCAAATGCTCTAGCAGTTATTTTCGACTTTTCAAGATATATCAATGCAAATTATAGTGAAAATTCTTCAAAAGAAGAATTAGAATATATAAAATTAAAATTTGATAAATTAATAAATATATTAGGTATTAAATTTAAAATTGAAATTCTTGAAGAAGAAATTGAAAAATTGATATCTGAAAGAACAGAAGCAAGAAAAAATCGTGATTTCAAGAGAGCTGATGAAATTAGAGATTTACTAAAAGAAAAAGGAATAGAATTAAAAGACACATCTACAGGAGTTGTGTGGAACAAAATTAGGTAATTATATGTCAGATTATATTTTTGGAAGAAATTCCGTAATAGAATATTTAGAAAATATGAATGGTGCTGAAAAATTATATATTCAAAATGGTAATCAAAAAGGTGCTATTTCAAAAATAATTAAATTAGCAAATGAAAAAAAAGTTTCAATAGTGTGTATAAATAAGAGTGAATTAGATAAATTAACAAACTTTTCTAATCATCAAGGGGTTTATTTACAAACTAAAGATTATGAATACTCTACGCTATATGAAATAATTGATTATGGTAAAAAACAAGATAGAGATCCTTTAATAGTTTTATTAGATGAAATAACAGATCCACATAATCTTGGAGCAATTATTCGTACTGCTGAAGCAGCTGGAGCAACAGGAGTTATTATAACAAAGCATAGATCTGCTGGAGTAAATAATACTGTGCATAAGACATCAGCTGGAGCAACAGTACATATGAGAGTTGCTATGGTGACTAATCTTAACCATACAATAGATATATTAAAAGATAATGGATATTGGATATATGGTGCAGATGGACATACAGATACACTTTATAATCAAGTTGATTTTAGTGGTTCCGTTGGATTGGTAATCGGTAACGAGGGAAAGGGAATTTCAAAATTAACAAAACAAAAGTGTGATTATTTAATAAAAATTCCTATGTATGGAAAAACTGAGTCATTAAATGCATCAGTTTCAGCATCAATTCTTATATATGGAATTATAAATAGTAAACATAAGATTTAAATTTTAATAAACTTAAAAGCTATTATAAAATAATCTTTATGATTATTTTATAATAGCTTCTAAGTTTTTTATATTAATTTTTAAGTTATATAAAAAAACTCAGCCAATGACTGAGGAGTTCTAATTTGGAGGCGGTAACCGGATTTGAACCGGTGCTCGAGGTGTTGCAGACCTATGCCTTACCGCTTGGCTATACCGCCAAATTTACTACTTAACTATTATATCAAATAGATATAATTTTTCAAGTAGAAATAGAAAGTTTTAAAATTTTTAAAAGAATGTGAGGGAAAAAAATGATAAAATTAATGAAAAAACTTACAAAAAAACAAGTTATATTAATTATTTTATCTATTGTGTTGATTTTCGGACAAGTTTGGTTTGAACTTAAAATGCCTGATTATATGGCTGAAGTTACAAGACTTGTACAGACACCGGGAACACAGATGAGTGAAATATGGTATAATGGAATGTATATGCTTTTATGTACATTAGGTTCAATAGTGATTGCTGTAATTTCTGGATATTTAATTTCGTACATATCATCATTGTTTTCATACAATATTACAAAAGAATTATTTAAGAAAATACAATCATTTTCATTTGAAAATATTGAAAAGTTTTCTACAGCAAGTTTAATAACCAGAAGTACAAACGACGTAACTCAGATAGAGATGTTTCTTGGATTTGGGATGATGATATTTATAAAATCACCCATTATGGCTTTATGGGCTATAAGAAAAATATTAAATAAAGGTATAGAGTGGACAATAGCAACAGGTATCGCTGTTATAATTATGCTAATTGTATTATCATTTCTAATTTTTATTGTAATACCTAAAATTCAAGTGTTACAAACTCTTATAGATAAATTAAATTTGGTTTCAAGAGAAAATATAACAGGGATAAGGGTTATAAGAGCCTTCAATGCGGACAAATTTCATGAAGATAAATTTGCAAGTGTTAATGAAAAATTAACATCTTTGCAAAAATTCATACAAAAATCATTTGCGATAATGCAACCTATGATGATGACTATAATGTATATTCTTACATTAGTTATTTATATAATAGGGGCTAGATTAATATCTGAGGCTATACTTCCTGATAAAATTAATATTTTTGGTAATATGATAGTATTTTCAGCATATTCTATGCAAGTTATTATGTCATTTTTGATGATGGCGTTTTTAATGGTAATGTATTCAAGATCTCAAGTATCCGCAGAACGTATCAATGAAGTTTTTGATACTGAAGAAACTATATATTCGGGTAGTTTTAGTGGAGAAACTCAAGAAAAGGGTATTATTGAATTTAAAAATGTATCGTTTAAATACCCTGATGCTTCAGAATATGTATTAAACAATATTTCATTTAAAACTAAAAAGGGAGAAACTTTAGCATTTATAGGAACAACCGGATCAGGAAAGTCAACTTTAATAAATTTGGTTACAAGATTTTATGATGTGACGAGTGGTGAAATTTTAATTGATGGAATAAATGTTAAAGAATATGATTTTAAAACACTTTATAATAAGATTGGTTATGTACCTCAACAGGCAGTAATGTTTAATTTATCTGTAAAAGAAAATATTGCTTTTGGAAAAGGTGGGACAAATGTGGATGAAAGTATTATAGATGAAGCTATATCTATATCACAATCTAAAGAATTTGTTGAAAAAATGGATGAAGGCAAAGATTCCATGATAGCTCGAGGAGGTACTAATGTATCCGGAGGTCAAAAACAAAGACTTTCAATTGCAAGAGCTATAGCTAGAAGGGCGGAAATATTTATTTTTGATGATTCATTTTCAGCATTAGATTTCAAAACAGAATCAACCCTTAGAAAGCAATTAAAAGAAAATACAAATGAAGCAACTACATTGATTGTAGCATCAAGAGTAGGTTCGATAATGAAAGCTGACAAAATTATTTTACTTGACAATGGTGAAATTTCCGGAATAGGAACACACAAAAAATTATGGGAAAATAATGAATTATATAGAGAGATAGTTAGATCACAATTATCAGAGGAGGAAATTAATGAGTCAATCAAATAGTAAAACAAATACTTCTTCTCAAAGACATAGACGTGGTCGTGGTGAAGAATTGGCAGAAAATCCTAAAAATTTTGGTAAAGCAATAAAGAGAATGTTGAAAGAAATGAAAGGGCAAAAAATATTTTTGTTAATTTCAATTATACTTGCTTTGTTTTCTTCAATTATAACAATTTATTCTCCGACAAAATTATCGGAGTTAACAGATGAAATAACAAAATCTATTAAAATTGATAATAATAAGTTTGCTGAAATTGCAAAGAAAGTTTCTGAAAATTTAAAAATTGATAGTCAAAAAAGTATTTATATTGATGGTGTTGAGGTTTCTTCAAATGATCAAATAAAATATTTAGAATTAATGAAAAATTTAAATAAAGAAGCGAAAGATAAAAATATTAAAAAAGATTCACCAAAAGATCAACAAAAAAGCATTTTAGCTTTTTATAAAAAATTACCAAATTCTATTAGAGGAATAGTTGAACCTAAATTAAATCTTAATGTTATATGGAATATTGCAAAAATTTTATTGCTTATTTATATAGTTTCAGCAATATTAAGTTACATACAAGCTATAATAGTATCAGAAGTAACTAATAATTTTTCAAGAGATTTAAGGAAAAGTGTTGGAAACAAAATTAATAAATTACCATTAAATTTTTTCGATACACATCATGTTGGAGATATTTT
The DNA here is from genome assembly GCF_046035835.1 of Helcococcus bovis. Taxonomy (NCBI): domain Bacteria; kingdom Bacillati; phylum Bacillota; class Tissierellia; order Tissierellales; family Peptoniphilaceae; genus Helcococcus; species Helcococcus bovis. The sequence continues at coordinate 1,623 of NZ_JBFNGB010000015.1, read as the reverse complement.
GTCTAGAATTACCAATGACGTAGACACTATTTCAACAAGTTTAAATCAATCATTGGGGCAAATGGCAACATCTATAACTTTAATTTTGGGTTCAGTAGTAATGATGTTTTATACAAACTTGATTTTAGCATTAGTAGCTATTTTATCCAGTTTAGCGGGATTTGCAATGATGGGAATAATATTATCGAAATCTCAAAAATATTTTAATGATAGACAGATTGAGTTGGGGAAGTTAAATGGACATATTGAAGAAGTATTTTCCGGATTAAATATAGTTAAGGCATATAATGCTGGAGAAGAAACATTAAATAAATTTAATGAATTAAATTACAAATTATATGATTCAAATCTGAAAAGTAAATTTTTATCGAGTTTAATGTATCCTATAATGACATTTGTTGGAAATTTAGGATTTGTATCAGTTTCAATAGTTGGAGCTGTTTTAGCGAAAAATGGTACAATAACATTTGGTGTAATAATAGCATTTATTACATATGTAAAATTATTTACAAATCCTTTAACAAGTATTGCACAGTCTGTATCTTCATTACAGTCTTCGGCAGCATCAAGTGAAAGAGTATTTGAGTTTTTAGATGAATCGGAAATGGATGATGAATCATCAAAAACATCAATACTAAATCCTAATGAAGTAAAAGGAAAAATTGAATTTAGGGATGTTGTATTTAAATATCCAAGTAACGAAAAACCAACTATAAAAAGTTTTTCTGCAGTTGCATATCCCGGACAAAAAATTGCCATAGTTGGGCCAACAGGTGCAGGAAAATCAACAATGGTAAATCTATTAATGAAGTTTTATGATATTACAGATGGTGAAATACTAATTGATGATGTACCTATAAAAAACATTAAAAGAGAAAATATCCATCAGTTATTTACAATGATTCTTCAAGACACATGGTTATTTAAGGGAACAATAAGAGAAAATATAGTCTACAATATGCCAAATGTAACGCAAGAAGAGCTCGATTCTTTAACAGAATTCATAGGATTGAAGCATTTTATTAATACTTTACCTGAAAAATATGAAACTGAAATTAGAGATAATGATTCTGTTAGTGCAGGTCAAAGACAATTACTTACAATTGCAAGAGGTATGATGAAAAATTCTCCATTTTTAATTTTAGATGAGGCAACATCAAACGTTGATACTCGTACTGAAGAATTGATTCAAATAGCAATGGATAAACTTATGACAGGTAAGACATCCTTTATAATTGCACATAGACTTTCAACGATTGTGAATGCTGACTTAATCTTAGTTATGAATGAAGGAAACATCATAGAACAAGGAACACATGAAGAGTTATTAGCTCAAAATGGTTTCTATGCAGACCTTTATAATTCACAATTTAGTTTATAAAAAAATTCCACTTAGAAAACTTTCTTGGAGCAATATTACTCCTAGTTTTCAAAGTGGAATTTTTTATTATTCAAAATCTGATAAATTTATAGGTGCTAATTCACTATTTGGTAATTTTAATGCTTTCGTGCCATCTTCTAAGAAAATGGTTCTTTGTCAAATACCTATAGGGCACAAGTAGTGAAGGTGAATTTTATCCACCAACACTACTTATTGTAGAGCCAGAAAAAAGAGCTAGATTG
>NZ_JBFNGB010000014.1:0-53559 GCF_046035835.1 Helcococcus bovis | reverse complement strand
TATAAAAAAGGTATTGTTATTAACTCTTAAAAGTTTAAAACAATACCTTTGTTTTTTATTTTATATCATTTTGACATTCTTTACATATACCTGAAAATTCAAAACTATGTGATGTAATTTTAAATCCGGTATTTTTTTCTAAATCGTGCTCAATCTTATGAATTGGACAATCATCTATAATTATTGTCTTTTTACAATTTGTACAAATTAGTTGATGTTTATGATGAATTGAATTTAGTTGATAGTAGGAAATGTTATCCATACCGACTGACTTTAAAATTAATCCCTCTTCTAAAAAAGTAGATAAATTTCTATAAATAGAAGAAATTTTAATTTTTTCATTTTTTAAATTTTCATAAATTTGTTCAGCGCTTAAAGGCGAATTTTTTTCTAATAATTCTAATATTGATGCTCTTGTTTTTGTTGTCTTTAAGCCATGATTTTTTAATATATCCATTAAATCACCTCATATTGATTATACTATATATTTGACATTTTTCAATTATAAGTTATAATTTTAATGATAATAATTCTCATTTAATGAGAGAGGGAGTTTAATATGAAAAAATTAATTTTAGCATTAATATTAGTATTTTCAATTGCTTTAACAGGTTGTGCTGGAAACAATAATAATAAAGCTGGAGAAAAAAAATTAAAAGTTGTAGCATCATTTTTCCCTCCATATGATTTTGCAAAAAAAATCGGGGGAGATAAAATAGAATTAAGAAATTTAACACAAACAGGGGATGCACATTCTTACGAACCAAATATTCAAGATATGCAAGATATACATAATTCTGACCTTTTAATTATCAATGGTGCAGGATTTGAAGGTTGGGCAGATCAAGTAATTGAAAGTCAAACGGATTTGAAGGTTTTAGACCTTTCCAAAGGTATGGATTTGATTAAGGTTTCAGATGCTAATGCAACTGGTAAAAATGAAAATGATAAAAATACTGAATATGATCCTCATACATGGATGAACCCTAGTTATACAATAAAAATGTTAAAAAAAATTAAGGATAAATTTGTTGAATTAGATCCAAAAAATAAAAAATATTATGAAGATAATTATAATAAATACAATGAAGAATTTTTAAAATTAATTAAAGAACAAGAAGAGTTACTTGCAAAGTATAAGGGAAAATCATTTGTTGCTCCACATGCTGCATTTAATTATTTAACAGGTGGGGTTCTAAATCAACTAGCTATAGAAGGTATTAATTCTGTATCTGAACCAAATGCTGCAAGGATGAAGGAAATTGTTGAAGAGATGAAAAAAAATAATATTTCAACAGTATTTTATGAATATAAAAAGAGTGATAAAATTGCTAAGGCTATTGCCAATGAAATAGGTGGAGACGTTAAACCAATTTCAACATTAGAAGTAATTACACAAGAAGATGTTGATAATGGGGATGATTATATTAGTTTAATGAGGATGAATTATAAAAATTTAGCAGATTCATTTGAAATACAAAAAAATTAATAGATGTAGGTTTATATGAATATAATAGAAATAAATAATTTAAATTTTAGTTATGAAAAAACTGAAGTTTTACGAAATATAAATTTTAATATTGCAGAAAATGGATTTATTTGTTTAATGGGGAATAATGGTAGTGGAAAGTCGACATTACTAAAAATTTTAATTGGTGAGTTAAAAAATTATACTGGAAGTGTAAAAATTTTTAATACAGAATTAAATACGTTTAACGAATGGAATAAAATAGGATATGTACCTCAAGTGGATAGAAATAATATAACTAATTTTCCTATTTCTGTAAGAGAAATGATTCTATTAAATTTTTATTATGATTTTAATTTATTTAATTTGCCTAAAAAGAAGCATTTGACATTAGTTGAAGAAGTTTTACATTCTTTTAAAATTGAACATTTAGCTGATAAAAATTTTAATGAATTAAGTGGTGGGCAAAAGCAAAGAGTAATGATTGCAAAAGCGATGGTTCATAGTCCGGAATTATTAATTTTTGATGAACCAACAGTTGGAGTAGATGCTGAAAGTAAAAAAGTATTTTATGAATTAATCGATCATTTGCATAAATTTCATAATATTACTATAATTTTAGTTACACATGAACTAGAGTTTTCAGATAAATTAATAGATAGAAAGTTAGTATTAAAAGAGAAAGAGATAAGAGAATATGTTTAGTTATGTATTTATGCAAAGAGCATTTTTAGTTGGATTTTTCATTTCAATTATAATTCCTTTGATAGGAACAGTAGTTGTAAACAGAAAAACATCGACAATAGGGGACGCTTTATCACATACGACTCTAAGTGGACTTTTTTTAGGAATATTACTTGGATTTAATCCTATAATAGGGGGAATAGTTATAAGTGTTTTAGCAGCATTTTCAATAGAGGCACTTAGAAATAAATTCCCTAAAAATGGAGATATGGCAACAGCAATTATAATGAGTTTTGGTATTGGTTTAGCTTCTATATTATCAGATTTTATAGTTGCTGCACAAAATTTTGAATCTTTTTTATTTGGTTCAATAATTGCGATAACTATTTCTGACATTATAATTATATTTTCGGTTTCAATTATTGTAATTGGAGTATTTATTTATACTTATTATGGTTTAATGTTTATTTCTGTTGATCCAACTAGCGCTAGATTATCAGGTGTTAAAGTTAAACAAAATAATTATTTATTTACATTGCTATTGGCAATTACAATTGCACTTTCAGCAAGAATAGTTGGGATTTTAATTATCTCATCACTAATGGTTTTACCTGTTGCAACAGCTATGTTAATTGCTAAAAATTATAAGCAAACAGTTATAATTTCAATTTTATTAGGCATGGTTTATTTCTTCTTAGGATTAACTGGTGCTTTTTATTTAAAATTTAAACCAGGTGGATCTATAATTATGACTTCTGTTATTGGACTAGTTTTAATTATAATTTACAAATATTTAATAACTAAAAATGATGCTTAGAATTTAATGGTTCTTTGTTAAATACCCATAGAGCAAAAGTAGTGAAGGTGAATTTTATGCACCAACACTATTTATTGTAGAGCCTAAATTTCCAAGTGATAAACTAGAAATAATTGATATAATAAATATACCAATTGAAGATAATATTGTTGATTTTACTCTATTAATATTTTTATCATCTATTAAATATGAAACGGATGTCTCTAAAACTGATATTGTGCTTGTTAATCCTGCGAAAGTGAACAATAGAAAGAATATTGCTCCAAAAAATTGTCCACCAATCATTGAATTAAAGATATTTGGTAAAGATACAAATACTAATCCAGCACTTTCTGAAGGTTCTAGTCCAAAAGAAAATACTGCAGGAAATATAATTAACCCTGAAATCACAGCAACTAATGTGTCTAAAACTGCTACCTTAAATACTGAGGAAAATAAGTTTTCTTTTTTGTCAACATATGATCCATATGTTATCATAATTGCCATTACAATACTCAATGAGAAAAAGCTATGGCCAATTGCATATAAAACTGCAGATTTGTTATCAAAAAATGTTTTAAACTCTGTTTTAAATAAAAATTCTACACCTTTATATGAATCTTTTAATGTTAATGATTTTATAGCTAGTACTAATAGTAAAATAAATAGAATTGGCATTACAATATTTGATGCTTTTTCTATTACTTTATTTACTCCTTTTGAAACTACTAAAGCTGTAAAAAATAAAATAATTAATGTGTAAATTATTGGTTCAATTGGATTTTGAATAAAGTTAGTAAAATAAATAGAAATTTCATTTGTTGATTGATTAGAAAATCATTGAATAGATAAGTTACATAGTATTTTAGTGCCCCCACAAACTACAATATAATACCCTAGTATAATATAAGATGTTAGTATTTACATGATACCATTTTTATTTGGATATATTTGTTTAAAGCTATTTTTTGCATCTTTTTGTCCTTTTCTTCCTATTGCGATTTCAGAAATCATTAGTGGCATTCCAATTAAAAATATCATAAATAAATAAAAAATTAAAAATGCTCCACTAACTGATTTTCCAGCAACATAAGAAAATCTCCATATATTTCCTGCAACAACTGCTGATCCAGTAGTAGCTAAAATCATATCAATTGATGAATTGAATTCTTGTCTATTTTTCATAATAACTTCTTTAAATGTACTTATATATATTATCAAATATGTTATGAAGTGTAAAAATAAAAATATATGCATATATATCACGAATACACAAAATATAATTGAAAAAAATTGAATAAAATATGTATAAAACCTAGCTTAGGTTAATGTATAAAATTTTATTTGTATGTGTTGATAATTACTGGTAGAATATGATTGTAAAAAATATTTTGGGAGGACACCAATGAAAAAAGAACTACAATTAAGGAGAAAATTTGCTGTTATATTGCTTATTTTCTCTTTTTTAGTGCAGACAGCCGTTCCTATAGTAATTTACGCTAAAGAAGATAATAGTGTAATTTACAGTGTTGAGAAATTTAAGACAGATGTTAGAGATGGAGAAACAGTAAAAGTAAAAGGATATATAGGAGAACCTTGGAAAAAAACTAGAAGTAAAACTCGAAAGGTTACAAATTTTGAGTTAAGTGATAATTTAGAAAATCTCCATAAAACTGGTATTCCAGTTGAATATGATAGTACATTTGAAAAAAAATATTCAAATAGTTATGAAAATAATAAAGGTAAACTTGTAATTATTGAGGGGACTAAAAAAGGATATTTTAATACATCTGGATTAAAAAGTATAAAGTCCATTACTCCAGTAGAAACAGTTGATGAAAATTTAGATAATACATCACACGTTGATAAAGAAAAAATAAAAGAATCAACTGATAATGTAAAAAAAGAAAATGAAGAAGTTCTTGATGATAAAAATATTAAAGAAGAAAAAAATTTACAAGATGAAAATATCTCTAAAGATAAAGAAAATATTCAAGACATAGATAATTTAGACAACAGTATAAAAAGTAAAAAAACAAGTAAAGAAAAATCAAAAAATAAGAAAAAAACAGAAAGTAAGTTTAAAGATACATCTAAAACTAAAAAAGAAACTTTACAAGATAAAATTAAAAACTTAAAAGTTATAAGTATTTCAGATGCACTTAAAGAAGACTTAGGATATAGAATTACAACTAAAGGATATGTAATTTCAAGACCAGGTGCATTTGGATATCATAGTTTTGCAATTAGAGATGAAAATAATAAGGCTATTTTTGTACAAAGTTATTTAAATTTAAATGTAAAATATGGAGATTATATTTATATTACAGGTTATATAAATAAAAATAATGATGTAATTCAGCTAGAAAATATTGAGCAAGTCTTTGTTGATAAGAATACTACTAGTGAAAATAAATTTGTTTCAAATGAGTTAAAAATTAATGAAATTAATAATGATTATATATCTAATTTAATAAATGTAAAAGATGCTGTTGTTTTAGATTCAAGAGATTTAGGCTTTGCATTTTTAATTAATATAAAGCAAGATGAAAATCAAGCTGCAATTCTTATAAATAAAAATTCTAATATTAGTTTTAATAATATTTCTGATGGGTCAAAAATAAATGTTACAGGAATATTATCAAAATTTAATAACACATATCAAATAATGCCTTTTGAAGATGAACATTTAATGATAGATGGAAAAGAAGTATATAACTATGTAAAAGTAGGAGATATTCAGGGGGAAGGTTTAACATCTCCATTTGAAGGGAAAAAAGTAAAAGTTCAAAATGTTGTTGTTACAGCAATACATAATCAAAATAATTTTTATGTACAAGATATAGAAGATGATAAAAATGAAAAAACTTCTGATGGTATTTTAATAAATGTAAAATCAAAAGATAAAGAAATTAAACCAGGTAAAGTTTTAGAATTAGAAGGATATGTTTCTGAAGAATTTGGAGATGGATATCAAGAAAAAAAATATACAGATTTAACAATAACAAAAATAAATGTTACTGATTTTAAAATTAAAAAAATAGAATCTAAATTACCAGAACCTATTATTATTACTCAAGATTTATTAAATTCTATTTCAGAAAAAACAAAGAATAAAAAGTCATATGAAGATTATATAAATTTTTGGGAATCCAAAGAAAGCATGCTTGTAAATATAAAAGATGCTAAAACTTTAGGCCCGATGAATAAAGGGGAAATATTTGTAAGTCTTGATAAAACTGCAACTAGATATAATAAAATGCACGGTATAAATCTTACAGAATATGGTAATCCAGATATTATAGGATTATATGTGAAATCAAATAGTGTTGATAAAAAGGATAATTATGGAAATATAAAGGTAAATTCTGGAGATTACATTTCTGATTATACTGGTCCATTAACTTATGCTTATGGAGCATATAAAATATATGTACCATTAGATAATAGGGACAAACTAAGTAATGTTATAAAAAATAATAATCTAAATAGAGAAGTTACGCATATAGAATCAAAGAATGATTTACTAACAATTGCATCATATAATATACAAAACTTTGCACCAAAAAGTGGAAATACATCTCATGACAAAGTTGAAAAAATAGCAAATTCAATAAAAGATAATCTTAAAAATCCAGATATTATCTCACTTGTTGAGATGCAAGATGATAGTGGTAAATCAGATGATGCTGTAGTAAGTGCAAAAGAAAATGCCGAAGAATTAATAAAAGAAATAAAAAAAGTAAGCAATATAGTATATGAGTATAAAGATTTAGAGCCTTCAAATAATATGGATGGTGGAGAAAAAGGCTCAAATATTAGAGTTGGATTTTTATATAATCCAAATAGAGTAACTTTTGACAACATTGAAAAAATAGGTGAATCGAATTTTGAGTTTGAAGATGTAAGAAAATCATTAGCAGCTAATTTCACTTTTAATGGTAAAAAAGTATTGGTTATTGCAAACCATTTAAATTCAAAGAGGGGAGATGAACCTCAATTTGGTAAAAATCAGCCACCAGTAAATGGTTCAGAACCAAAGAGAGAAAAATTAGCTCAAATAATATACAAATATGTTGTTGATAAAAAAATAATCGATCCAAAATTAAATGTTGTATTAACAGGCGATTTTAATGATTTTGAATTTTCAAATACATTAAAAATATTAGAAGGAAGTATTTTAACAAACTTAGTTAAAAATTATGATGTAAGTGATAGATTTTCATATTTCCATAATGGAAATAGTCAAACGCTAGATCATATTTTAGTTTCAAATAAATTGGTAAATGATGCAAAATTTGATATGGTCCATATAAACTCTATGTTTATGGAAGAAAGTGGAAGAGCATCAGATCATGACCCGGTTATTGTTCAATTAAAATTAAATGATAATGTTGAAAATGTAAATGAATACAACATTCCAAAGGATAGTGATGAAATAACTCCTATAAAAAAATTATTTAGTTCAGAATTAGATAAAATATATAAAATAGAAGGTACAGTAATCTCTAAATCTGGAATATTTGGTAAAAATGGATTTTATATACAAGATGATGAAGGTTATGGAATTTATGTAAATAATGAATATAGAATAAATCTATTGCCTGGATATAAAGTAATATTAAAGGGAACTCTTGATAATTATTTTGGATTATTGGAATTAAAAAATGTAAATATTTTTGATAAAATTAAATCTGAAAAAATTAATCCTAAAGTAGTAAACATTGAAAATATTCCAGAAGAAAATCCATACACTCTTGTTAAACTTGAAAATTTATTAGTTAGATATATAGAAGAATCCAATTCTTATGGATCATCTAGATTTTTAGCTTTTGATGAAAATAATAATTCTATTAAAATTAATTATGATAATAGAGTTGGCGAAAAATATTCTGAATTAATAAAAAGGCTAAAAGAAGGATATAAAGTAAATATAACAGGAGTTTTAAGCTATAAAAATGGAATAGCAGAGTTGTTACCTGTTGATAAGGAAAATATACAAATTATATCCAATAATGTTAAACTGAATGATTATTATAAAATCGGGCAAGTGCAAGGTTTATCACACAAATCTAATTTAGAACAAAGGTATGTAAAATTAAAAGATGTTGTAGTAACATTTATTGATAGTGAAAACTCATTTTATATTCAAGATATAAATCCGGATGGAAATGATAAAACATCAGATGGTATTTACGTAAATTATAGAAATCATAAATTAAATGTTGGAGATAAAATAGAACTTGAAGGAAGAGTAAGAGAAATATTTGGAGATGGATATGGTTCAAAATATAAAAGTGATTTATCCATAACTCAAATTAATGCTTTAAAAACAACAAAAATTTCAGAAAATAATGATTTTAATATTTATGAAATTGATAAAGATAGTATACCTTCAAAATATATAGATAATGATAGATTTATGAAATTTGATCCAAAAGAAGATTCGATAGATTTTTGGGAATCTAAAGAAGGAATGATTGTTAAGTTAAATCAGGCTAAAGTTGTTGGTCCGCAATTATCTAAACAAATATATTTACTACCACACAACACTGATGAAACATTAAATAAATTAGGTGGTTACAACTTAAACGAAAGAAATAATCCAAATATTATTGGTGTATTAACAGATAAAGAAATTAAAGTAAAAGCAGGAGATGAAATATCAAATTATATTACTGGACCTGTAACATATAATTTTGGAGATTATAAAATATACGTTCCTTCTCAAGAAATTAAAATCAAAGAAGGTATTAAAGTTTATGATAAAACCGATATTGTAAAGGAAGATAATTCTTTAAATATTGCAACATATAATGTTGAAAACTTTACAGCACTAGATAATGGTGACGGAAGTACATCGGAAGATAAAGTGCAAAAAATAGCAAATTCTATCATAAATGATTTAAATGCACCAGATATCATAACTTTATTAGAAGTTCAAGATGATGATGGTCCAAAAAATGAAGGAAATGTTTCTGCTAAAAAGAGTGGTAAGAGATTGACGGATGCAATATCAAAAATTAAAAATGATCTTAAATATGAATATGTTGATGTAGATCCTGAAAATAATAAAGATGGCGGACAGCCAGGTGGAAATATACGTATTGGTTTAATCTATAATCCTGATAGAGTTCAATTTGAAAATGTAGAATCAATTGGAAAAAATAATCCATTATTTAATGGTGTTAGAAAATCACTAGTTGCAAATTTTATTTTTAAGAATGAAAAAATTATGGTAGTTGCAAATCATTTGAATTCTAAAATTGGAGATGATGCATTATTTGGATCAAAGCAACCACCATTATTTAAAACGGAAATTAAAAGAGTGAAATTAGCACAAGTAATAAATAACTATATATCTGAAAAATTAAAAGATAATCCAGAATTAAAAGTTGTTGTTACAGGAGATTTTAACGATTATGAAAATTCTAAGACATTAAAAACTATTGCGGGAGATGATTTAATAAATTTAGTTGATTCACATCCAAATGATGATAGATTTTCATTCTTCTTTAGAGGAGTAAGTCAAACTTTGGATCATATATTAGTTTCAAAAAATATTAAAAATAATATTAAATTTGATATGATACACATAAATTCATTATTTATGGAAGAACATGGAAGAGCATCTGATCATGATCCTGTAATGGTTAAAATTTTATTTATGAACAAATCAACTGAAGAAATTAATAAAACTAATACAGATAATTCAAATCATGAAAATGATAAAGTTGATATGTCTAATAAAAATCAGTCTACAAAAGTTGAAGACAACAATTTAGAAGATGTTTTGAAAAATAAAAATGTTGATTCTAGTTCTAATGATAGTTCTATAGAAGAAAATCTAGACATTAGTGAAAAAAATGTTTCTGTAATCGAAAATATGGATACTAGTGAAAAAAATGTTTCTGTAATTGAAAATAAGGATAATAGGGATAATAATGCTTATATAATAAAAAATCAAGATTTAATTAAGGATGAAAATTTGTCTAAAAAAACTGAAAATTTAGATAATTCAGAAAAAAAATATAAAAAAGATGATAAATTATCAGAAAAAGATGATGTGAAATCTAATGAAAAATTTGATTTAAAAGGTAAAAATAATAATAAAGTAGAAAATATAAATAAAACAAATATATTACTTTATGCATTAATACCAACATTAATAATTTCTGTGCTTATAATATCTTTAATAATAAAAAAAGAATTAAATAAAAATAATTAAAATTAAAAAGGATGATGCATATCATAAAATTTTATATGCTTCATCCTTACTTTTTATTAAAATTCCACATCATCTTCTAAGTCAATTCTAATTGTCTTAAAATCAGTATAATATACCATTCCAGGTTTTGAACCTTTTGCCTTATTTACATTTTTTTTAAATGTATAATCTACATCAATGTATCTATCATTACCATTTTTAGAATATTTTGCTGCTAAAAATGCAGCTTGAATGATTTCATCTTCAGTAATTTTTTGATTATTTTTTAGTATTACATGAGAACCTGGTAAATCTTTTATGTGGAAGAAATAATCGTCAGGATTGGCTACCCTTAAAGTTAAATACTCATTTTGTTTATTATTTTTCCCAACATAAATTATATTGTTATTTTTAGTGATAAATTTATGAGGTTCAGATGCTTTTTGTAATTTTTCTTTGTGTTTGGATTTTTGTTTTTTAATATAGCCTTCTTGATACATTTCTTCTCTAATTTCAATGATTTCTTCAATTGTTTCAGCATTCTTTAATTGATTATTTAGATTTATTAAATATTGTATATCTTGTTTTAATTTTGGTATAGATTCGTTTAATAAATTGAAACTTTTATGAAGTTTCTTTGAAATTTTATATTTTAATTCTATATTTTCCCACGCAGTTTTTGTTGGATTTAAATCTATACTTAGTTTTGTATTATCATAGAAATTATCTACTAAAATAGAAGTTTGTCCTTTTTTGATATTATATGCTGCACTAGATAATAAGTCACCTTCAATTCTGTATCTTTCATACTCTTTTGATTTTTCATAATCAGATCTTAAATTAGTAAGCTTATTTTCTGATTTAGTAAGAATATGTTCAACTATTTTGGATAAGTTACTTTTTGCTTGATTTAATGAGTTGTCATTTACATTTTCTTTATAATATAAATCTAAAGCTTCACTGATATTATCGAAAGACTTAGAATTATCGCCTTTATGAGTTAAATTCATGCAATAAAAATCGTCTATTTTTTCTTTATCATAGAAGATGAATGGTTTAAAATTATTTTCTAAAATATCAGTTTTTATTTTAATAAACTCATTATTTAATTTTTCTTTCTCTTCATCACTTAGTGAACTAAAAGCTCTATTTGACTCAATATTTGATTTATATGAAATCTCTTCAGCTATCTGTGGACCAAATCCTGTAAAAGTTGTATAGAACATTTTTTTGATAGAATATTTTTCAGGTATATTCAGATTGATTAAATTTTTTATATTATTTGTGATATCAATTTTATTATCTTTCAGTCTTATAAATTTAGTGCCAGGATATACAGCTCTAACACTACTCATTTCGTGAGAAATTCTTTTAATTGATTCAATTACTTTATACTCATCATTAGTTAAAACTATGTTGGAATATTTTCCCATTATATCCACTAATAATTTTTTGTTTGCATTAAATCCTAATTCATCCTTACTTATAAAAGAAAATTCGATACTTCTATCCAGGCCGATTTGATTAATTTCCTCAATTATAGAACTTTGTAAATGCTTTCTAAGTATCATGCTAAATTGAGGTGCTTTCGTTGGATTTTTATATTCTTGGTTTGTTAAATGTATCCTTGCATTTTGTGGATTTGAAGATATTAAAAGTTTATAATTTTCTTTATTGTTATATATATTAATTATTATTAGATAATCATTTATTTGGTATATTTTTTGTACTCTTCCACCTATTAATTTTTCATTAAATTCTTTTGTTAATGCTTTAATTGTAATTCCATCTGTTGCCATAGTTACTCCTTAAAAAAATTATATCATAAATGTTAAAAAAATTTAACATTGCTTTGACATTTAAAATAAATAAGAATATCATTAATATTATGGGAAGGAAGGTGTAATATGATTAAATCTATGACTGGTTTTGGAAAAAGTCATTTTCAAGATGAAAATCTTAATTTTAATATTGAAATAAAAACTGTTAATAGTCGTTATTTAGATATAAATATAAAAATGCCAAATCAGTTAAATTTTCTTGAAGATAAAATTAAAACTATTATAAAAAGCTATGTAAATAGAGGCAGAGTTGATGTTTTTATAAAGTCTGATTCTAGAAATATTGGAAAGAGCAATATTGTAGTTGATTTGGATAGTGCGAAAAAAATGTATGATAGTTTAAGATTAATTTCGGATTATCTATCATTATCTAATGAAAAATCAGAACCTAATTTGTCAGAAATTCTTAAAAATGAAGATATTCTTACTTATGAATCTCAAGATTTAGATGAAGAATACCTATTAAACATAGTCAAGGATACAATTGAAATTGCATTATCTGATGTTTTAAGAATGAGAACATTTGAGGGAGAAAATCTATATAAAGATTTAAATTCTAATATTGAAAAGTTAAATGTTTATGTTGAAGAAGTAAATAGAAATATTTCAGGAATAAAAGAAGAACTAAGAGTAAAAATTTATAAAAATATTTCTGAAATACTTGAAAAAAATATAATTGATGAAGATAGGCTTGCAAATGAAATTGTATATTATGCTGATAAAGTTGATATAAATGAAGAAATTACAAGATTACATTCACATATAGCTCACTTTAAGAAAATGTTAGAATCTTCTGATACTGTCGGAAAAAAATTGGATTTTATTACTCAAGAATTACTTAGAGAAACAAATACTATTGCATCAAAATCTTCTAAGATTGAAATAATAAATTTAGTAATAGAAATGAAAACTATTATTGAAAAAATTAAAGAACAAGTACAAAATATTGAATAGTTAAGGGGGAATTATGGACGGTTTTTTACTTGTGTTATCTGGACCATCTGGTGTGGGAAAGGGTACGATAGTTAAAGAAATCATGAAACAAAGAGATGATATTGTAACAAGTATTTCAGTAACTACAAGATATAAACGTGAAACAGAAGAAGAAGGAAGAGAGTATTTTTTTAAAACTGTTGACGAGTTTAATGAATTAGTAGATAATAATGCTTTATTGGAACATGCAGTTGTACATGGTAACAAATATGGTACACCAAAGCATTTTGTTGAAGAAAAAATAAAAGAAGGAAAAATAGTTATACTTGAAATTGATTTTCAAGGAGCTATACAAGTTATGAATAATTTTGATAATGCAGTTTATGTATTTGTTCTTCCTCCAAGAAAAAAAGATATCGAAGATAGATTAAGACATAGAGGCACAGAATCTGAAGAAAAAATTAAAACAAGATTAGAAACTGCAGAAAAAGAATTAGAACAACTAAAATTATATGATTATTACTTAGTAAATGATTACATTGATGTAGCAACAAAAAGATTAAGTGATATTATGAACGAAGAAAAAGCAAAAAGGAGACAATAATATGGTAAATCCATCATTTAGAGAATTAGAACAAGTAAGTAAATCAAGATATGACATCGCTATGATGACAGCAAAAAGAGCAAAAGAATTAATAGCAGGAGATAAACCTAAAGTTAAAACTAAAGCTGCAAAACCAGTTACAGTTGCATTAACAGAAATAATGGAAGGTAAAATCGAAAGCGAGGATTAATTATGCTTAAAGGCAAGAAAATTCTTATAGGTGTAAGTAGCGGGATTGCCATTTATAAAGTATTAAATTTAATCAGCTCATTAAGAAAAAAAGGTGCAGAAGTTGAAGTTATAATGACTGAGTCTGCAACAAGGTTTATAAATCCAATTACATTTGAAACTATATCAAATAATAAAGTTTATACAGATATGTTTATTCATCCTGATAAAGTTTTACATGTTGATATAACAAATGATGTAGATTTATTTTTAATTGCACCTGCTACAGCAAATACAATAGCAAAGGTATATGCAGGAATAGCAGATAATTTATTAACTACTGCAATTTTAGCATCAAAAGCACCTGTTGCATTTGCAGTTAGCACAAATACGAATATGTTATTGAATCCAATAACTCAAAGAAATATAAATGGACTAATGGATTTAGGTTATGATTTTATCGATTCAAATGAGGGGCAATTGGCATGTAACACTGTTGGTAAGGGAAGAATGGCGGAACCAGAAGAAATCTTAGAATTTATAGAATATAAATTAACTAAAAAAGATTTATCAGGACAAAAAGTCATTATTGCATCAGGTCCAACTATTTCAAAAATGGATCCTGTAAGATTTATTACAAACTATTCTAGTGGTAAAACCGGATATCAATTAGCTAAAAATGCTAGAAATAGAGGTGCAGAAGTTGTGTATATTACTGGAAGAGTAAGCACACCAAAGTTAGATTTAGTTAAAAATATAAAAGTCGAGACAAATGTTGATTTAAAAGACGCTATAGAACATGAGTTTTATAATTCAAATGCTTTGATAATGGCGGCAGCACCTGTTGATTATGAATTTGAAACAACAAGCGATCAAAAGATTAAAAAATCAACAGATACTGTTAATTATACATTAAAAAAATCGATGGATATTTTACAATATTTTGGAAATAAAAAAGTAAATCAAAAAATAATTGGTTTTGCAGCTGAAACAGAAAATGTTTTAGAAAATGCAAATAAGAAATTAGTAAAGAAAAATGCAGATTATATTATTGCAAATGATGTATCTAAAAAAAATGCAGGGTTTAATGTAGATACAAATATTATTACAGTTATTGGAAAAAACAAACAGAAAGAATATCCAATATTGTCTAAAAATGAAGTTGCAAATATAATTTTAGATTTGTTGGTGAAATAATGTTATATAATTTAATATTAAAATCTAAGACATCATTTTTAGATAGGATGTTTACTTATTATTCAAATGAAGAAATTCTTCCAGGAACAAGAGTAATAGTACCTTTTGGTAAAGGTGATACTAAAACAATAGGTATTGTAATTGAAAAAAAATTTGATGAAAATTTAAGTTTTGAAGCAAAAGAAATTATTGAAATATTAGATAATATGCCGATTGTTAGCCAAGAGTTAATAAATATAGTGTTTTATATGGTTAGAAATAATATTTCAGATTATTCATCTGCTATTAATGCTATATTGCCTCCAGGAAGTATAGACAAAGTTGAAGAATTTTATATTAACAATGAAAATGGTAATGACGAATTATCTATTTTTCTTGAAAATGAAAAGACTTTTAAAGAAATTGCTGAAAAATTTAATGGTAAATATTCTAAAACATACTTGAATGAACTGGTATTAAAAAAAGAATTATATTCATTTTTTGATTTAAAAAGTAAAGCAAGTGTAAAGTATGAAGAAATAGTTAGTTTATCAGAAAATATTGAAATTAACTTAAAAGGTAAAAAACAATTAGAGATTTTTGAATATCTATTAAAAAATGGAAAAACAGAAAAGAAAAAATTACTAGATGAAACAAATGCTACACTATCATCACTTAAAACACTCTTATCAAAAAATATAATTACTATCAAAAAAAATAGAATATATAGAAAAGTTTTAGATAATGTTGATAAATATAAAAAGCATGATTTAAATGTTGAACAAAAAGAAGTATACAATACTATTATTACAAGTAAATCAAATCATTTTTTATTAAATGGAGTTACAGGATCTGGCAAAACAGAAGTATATTTACAGTTGGTTGAAAAATATATTAATGAAGGTAAGGAAGCTATAATTTTAGTGCCAGAGATTTCACTTACACCACAAACTATTGATAGGTTTCAAGGTAGATTTGGTGAAAATATTGCAGTTTTACATTCTAAACTTAATATAAGTGAAAGAGCAGATCAATGGAGACTAATTAAAAATAAAAAAGTTAAAATTGTAGTGGGAGCAAGATCTGCTATTTTTGCTCCATTTGAAAACTTGGGTATCATAATAATTGATGAAGAACATGAGTCCTCATATAAATCAGAAAAAAATCCAAAATATTCTGCAATTGAAATAGCAAAACTTAGAGCAAAATTGAATAATGCGAAATTAATTTTAGGTACTGCTACACCATCAGTTAAAACTATGTATGATGTGAAAAAAGATGAAATTGAAATCTTAAATTTAAAAAATCGAGCAACTGGCGGAAATATGCCGGATATAAAAGTTGTCGATATGAGAGAAGAATTGAAATCGAATAATTTTACAATGTTTTCATATTTATTACAAGAAAATATAAAAAAAGCTCTTCAAAATAAAGAGCAGATTATTTTATTTTTAAATAAAAGAGGACATACTTCATTTGTATTTTGCAGAAGTTGTGGATATGTATATAAATGTGAAGCGTGTGATGTTGCTATGACATATCATAAAAGTAAAGATAGATTAATTTGTCACTACTGTGGTAGAACTGCAAAAAAAGATAAGATATGTAAAAATTGTGGAAGCAAATGGATAAAAGAATATGGTGCAGGAACTGAAATGTTGGAAGAACAAACAATACAAATGTTTCCAACTGCTAAAGTATATAGGATGGACGCGGACACTACAAGCACAAAAGATGACTACCAAAAGGTATATAATATGATGAAAAAAAAGGAAATAGATATACTTATTGGGACACAAATGCTAGCAAAAGGATTAGATTTTCCTAATGTATCAGTTGTTGGTATTGTTTCTGCGGATATAAGTTTAAATGTACCGGATTTTAGATCAGGAGAAAAAACTTTTAATCTAATTACTCAAGTAGCTGGAAGAGCTGGAAGAGGTAATGTTGCTGGAAAAGTTATAATTCAAACATACAATCCTGATAATTATGCTATTAATAGTGCATCTAATAATGATTATGATACATTTTATGAAAATGAAATAAATGAAAGGGAAAAGTTTAACTATCCACCTATTATTAATATTTTAAGGATTGGTTTTTCTTGCAAAGATAGAAGTTATGCAATAAGATTTGGACAAAATACAATGCTTAAAATAAATAGATTTATTCGTGAAAATAATATAAATTTAATAGAAATGACAGGTCCAACGCCTGCAATTGTAGAAAGAATTAATAACAGATATAGATTTGATATTATATTAAAATCGTCAAATAGAGATGATTTATTAGATATTGCAAAGATGATTAGATCTCAAAAAGCAGATAGTAAAATTTACCTAAATTATAATTTAGAGGAGGAATAATGGGAATTAGAACAGTCAGAGTTGTAGATGATCCAATTTTAGAAAAAAAAGCAAGAGAAATTAAAGAGATAGATGATAAATTACTTAGTTTATTGGATGATATGGTTGAAACAATGCATCAAGAAGATGGTATTGGATTAGCTGCTCCACAAGTAGGAATGTTAAAAAGATGCTTTGTTATGGATTTAGGAGATGGTAATATTTATAAAGTTATAAACCCTGAAATATTAGAATCAGAAGGAAGTGCAATAGATATTGAGGGATGTTTATCAATTCCTAATTTTAGAGGAACTATTGAAAGACCTGAAAAAATTAAAGCTAAATACTTAAATGAAAAAGGAGAAGAAGTTATTATAGAAGCTGATGGATTATTGGCGAGATGCTTCCAACATGAAAGAGATCATTTAGACGGAATTTTAATCAGTAAACATTTTATTGATAAAGTTACAGATGAAAATTTTGAAGAAATTAGAGATAAGATTGATTCACAAAGATATAAGAAATAACAGAAGGAGTAGCTATTGAAAAAAATAATTTTTATGGGTACGCCTGAATTTTCTGTAAATCCTTTAATTTCATTAAATAATTCAGATGAAATTAATATAGAATTAGTTATTACTGGTGAAGACAAGAAAAGATCAAGAAATAAATTTGAATCAACACCAGTTAAGAAAAAAGCCTTAGAATTAGGATTAAAGGTTTATACTCCACTAAATGTTAACTCAGAAGAATCTCTTTCAATTATAGATGAAATTAATCCGGATTTTATTGTAGTTATTGCATATGGTCAATTGATAAAAAAACACTTGCTTGAAAAATATAAAAATAGAATAATTAACATTCATTCTTCTTTATTACCTAAATATAGGGGGGCTGCTCCTATGCAATGGGCAATATTAAATAAAGATAAAAAAACAGGAGTATGTTCAATGTTAATTGAAAAAACAATGGATACAGGCGATGTTTTGGATTGTGATACTGTTAATATTGATGAAGATACTGATATTTCAACTTTACACGATGAATTATCATTAAGATCAGGAAGTTTGATAGTTAATACAATATTAAATTACGATGACAAATTTGTTAATAGAATAGAACAAGATGATGACTTAGCATCATATTCTCAAAAGATAAGTAAGGAGATGGGACATATCTCATTTATGGAAAATGCTTCCGATATTAAAGCTAAAATTATGGCATTTTCAGTTTGGCCATCTACGTATGTAATATATAAAGATGAAAAAGTAAAAATACACAAAATACACATAATTGATAAATATACTAATACTGAAGAAGGAAAAATATTTGAAGTTTCTGAATCTGGTATATTTGTAAATTGTAAAGATAAATGCATAGTAATTGATGAAATACAATTCCCAGGTAAAAAAAGAATGGATTTAAAATCTTTTCTTTTAGGAAACTCTATTGAAATAGGTGAAAGCTTTAATTAGGGAGGAATAATGCTTTTAATAGGATATGGGTATTATGGTTATGGTAGTGCATCAGGAATTAGCCCGATTATAACTATTTTATTATTTATAATGATTGGTATTTCAATTTGGGCTTCATATAAAGTTAATTCTAATTTTGAAAAATTTTCAAAAATTGAATCAGAATCAGGAATGACAGGTCGTGAAGTTGCAAGGATGATTTTAAATAGAAACGGATTATCTGATGTTGATATTCATCAAATTTCAGGATCTTTGACAGATCATTATGATCCAAGAGGTAAGGTTATAAGACTTTCAGAATCCGTTTATGATAGTACTTCAATATCTGCGATTTCAGTTGCAGCTCATGAAGTTGGACATGCTATTCAAGATAAAGAAGGTTATTTAATGTTGAATTTTAGATCTTTGTTGGCTCCTGTTGTAGGATTTACTTCAAGATTTGTTTTTGTATTAATTTTTATGGGATTTTTATTAGAATTTACTAATTTGATTAATTTAGGAATTTTACTATATTCATTATCAGTATTATTTCATATTGTAACATTACCTGTAGAATTAAATGCAAGTAAAAGAGCATTAGATAATTTAACATACAATGGTATAATAACTGCAGATGAAAAAAGTAGCTCTAAAAAAGTTTTAGGGGCTGCTGCTATGACCTATGTTGCTTCAATGCTTGTATCAATTTTACAATTATTAAGATTTATTTCGATGAGAAAAGATTAATTATATGGCAAATTATGTATTTATATATAGTTTGCCTTTTTATGTTAGATAGGAGAAATATTATTAAAGCTAGAGAATTAGCGGTAACTACATTAAAAGAAGTAATATACAACGATTCTTTTTCAAATGAAGTTATTGCATTAAATATAAAAAGAATAGACAAAATTGATCATAATTTTTACAGACAATTAGTTTATGGTGTACTTGAAAATTTATATTATTTAGATCATATCATAGAAAAATTATCAAGTATTAAACTAAAGAAAATAGATAAAAATATTATAAATATTTTAAGAATAGGCATATATGAATTGAAATTTTTAAATAATGAAAATTATGCTTCAATAAATGAAGCAGTTAAATTAGCTAAAAAATTCAATTTTAAATCTAAAAATTTTGTAAATGCTATACTCAGAAATTTTGACAGAGATGTCGAACAACTTAGCAAGGTAAATATTGAAAATGTTGATGAAAGATATTCTATACAATATTCTGTTAATATTGAAATTATAAAATACATAAAAAAATATTATCCAAATTATTTAGAGATAATTGAAAGTTTTAATAATGTACCAAGTTTTTCTATTAGAGTTAATACCATGTTAATTAGTAAAATGGATTTAAGAAGAAAATTAGAATTACTAGGTTTTACAATAAGAGAATCAAAAATATCTAAAGATTCATTAATTGTTGAAAATGCATTTAATATGACTGAATTGGATGAATTCAAAAATGGACTTTTTACCATTCAAGATCAAGCTAGCATCTTAGTATCTGAAGTTTTAAATCCTTCAGAAAATTCTAAAGTATTAGATTTATGTGCTGCACCAGGATCTAAATCAACACATTTACTTCAAATAATGAATGACACTGGTATGATTTATTCAAATGATATTTCTAAAAATAAACTAAATAAAATTAAAGAAAATTTTGAAAGGTTAAAATTAAAAAACTATAAAATAATAAATTTTGATGCTACAGAATATATAGAAGATTTTGAAGGGAAATTTGATTATATACTAGTTGATGCCCCATGTTCTGGAATTGGTGTTATAAAACGAAAGCCTGAAATAAAATTAAAAAAATCCTTGGATGAAATAAACGCATTATCAAAAATACAGAGAAATATTTTAAGTAATGCATATAAATATCTTAAAAAAGGTGGAATTATTGTATATAGTACATGTACTATAGGGAATGTCGAAAATGTAGATATTATTGATAAATTCTTAAATGAAAATAATGATATGAAAATTGTTAAAATTAATGATAAAGATTATATACAACTTTTACCTGATACTGATAATGATGGCTTTTTTATTTGTAAAATGGTTAAAAATTAGGCTTTGTGTTATAATAAGATATATTATTTATATTAAGTAGGTTATTATGGAATTTTATTCTACAACTGATGTAGGCAAAAAAAGAAAAAATAATGAAGATTGTTATTCTAATTATAATAGTGAAGAATTCAATTTATTCATTGTTGCTGATGGAATGGGGGGTTATTCTGCTGGTGAAATAGCATCTAATCTGGCTGTTAACATTATTAAGGACTACATCATTTCAAATTTTGATAAAGAAAATATTTTTGATGTAATTGCAGAAGCTGTAAAAAAAGCTAATGATTATATTTTAAAAGAATCATATAAAAAAGAAGAATGTAGAGGAATGGGGACGACAATTGTTATAGCGTTGATTGTTGATGATTTACTTTATTATTCAAATGTTGGTGATAGTAGAATTTATACATATTTTGAAAATAAATTAAATCAAATAAGTAAAGATCATTCATATGTTCAAGAGTTATTAGATTTAGGTGCAATTACAGAAGAAGATGCTAAATTTTATCCTAAAAATTTGGTTACAAGTGCAGTTGGCACAGAAGATAGATATAAGATAAATATAGATAAAATTCCATTAAAAAAAGATGAGTATATTTTATTATGTACAGATGGACTTACAGATTTAATTGACGATGTTGATATAGAGGATGTGTTACAAAATGAGTATGAAGTTAAAGAATCATGTGAAATTTTGCAATATATGGCTAATTCGACGGGTGGTTATGATAATATTACAATTACAATAATAAAGTATTAATATTTCAAATATTCCTTGGAGGATAAAATGAAAGGTAAAGTTTTAAATAACAGATACGAGATTAGAGATATTATTGGAATGGGAGGTATGGCCATAGTTTATGATGGGTATGATACTGTCCTAAATAGAGAAGTTGCCATAAAAATTCTTAAAGATAATCTTGTAGAAAATGAAGAATTTTTTAATAGATTAAAAGAAGAAGCTTCTGCTTCTGCATCTATTTCAGATGATAATATTGTTTCAATTTATGATATTTCTACAACGATAATAAATGACAAAAGTGTTGATTATATTGTTATGGAAAAAATTAAGGGGACAACTTTAAAGGAAATTATACATGAAAAATCTCCTTTAAATAATGAAATGCTTTTGAATTATTCTATGCAAATTGCTAAAGCATTACAATCAGCTCATATTCATGGACTTGTTCATAGAGATATAAAACCGGCTAATATTTTAGTAAATGGAAATAATAAAATTAAAGTTACTGATTTTGGCATAGCTAGAGTTGCTTCTGATGTTACTATTACATATACATCATCAATTTTGGGAACTGTACATTATATATCTCCAGAACAAGCTAAAGGTCAACCTATTGATTCAAGATCTGATTTATATTCATTGGGAGTTTTAATGTATGAAATGGCTACAGGTAAAGTTCCTTTTGATGGAGAAAGCCCAGTAGGAATAGCAGTTAAGCATATACAAGAAGACCCACAACCTATTTCTGAGATCAATCCTAATTTTGATAAAAATTTAGAAAAAGTAATTTTAAAATTGTTAAACAAAAATCCTGAAGATAGATATAAAACTGCTAGTAATGTTTTAATAGATTTGAATAAGATAAAATCTGGAAGAGATATCGATATAAAAGGAAGAGAGAAAGATAGAGATAATACTGTTAAAATTGCTAGAAAAGAGGATGTTTTACGTGAATCTGCAGTATATAAGGCGAAAGTAGCAAAATCTGATGATTCAGAAAGTATTATTGGTGAAAAGAATAAACCAAATTGGAAGTTAATTATTATTATCGGAATATTAGTTCTTGCGATTTTTGGAACAATATATGCAATAGCAAATAATTTATCAATCAAGAATGAAGATAGTTTATTTGTTACTGTTCCAAGTGTTATAGATGTAAGTGAAAAAGATGCTATAAATTTATTAAAAGAAACTGGAATTGAAGTTTCAATTAAAGAAAGAATATTTGATAAATCAATTATTAAGGGCAATGTAATTTTACAGTCTATAAAGCCTCAAACTAAGATAAAAAAAGGAGATGTAATTGAATTAACTATAAGTAAGGGAAGAGAATTGGTTAGAGTTCCCAATATTGTAGGATTTAATGTTGAAGATGTTAAAGATATTATTAAAAAGAACGGATTTAATATTGGTACAACTAGCAATGAAGATTCTGATGCTCCTAAAGGTCAGATAGTAAAACAATTTCCTAAAGAAGGGGAGAAAATTGAAAGTGGATCTGAAATTAATATAATTTTAAGCAACGGCACTAAAAAAGATAAGAAAGACAGTAAAATTATCGTCCCAAGTGTTTTGAATTATGAGCAAGAAGAAGCAATAAGTTTACTAAAAAAATCAAATTTGGACGTTAAAATTGAAAGTGAAGCAAGTAATGTTGTAAGAAATCTTGTAATAAAACAAAAGCCTGAGCCTTCTACACAAGTAGAATCAGGTTCAATTGTTACTATAGTAATAAGTACTGGTCCGCAAACTAATCCGGAAAATAATCCAAAGTTACAAGAATATGTATTTAATGTTAATGTTCCAAATACACCTAAAAAGACTTTTAATTTGACTATTATAAATAGTACAACTGGTGAAGTCGTGTTTAATAATACATTGAATAAAGATAATGCTAAAGATGGTAAAATCCAGGTTAAATTTAATGCTATCGAAAATGCAAAATTTGATGTGTACTTTGATGGAGAAAAAGCAGACGTAAATTATGGAAACTAAAGGTATTATAATTAAATCTCAAAAAGAGTTATATTATGTTAAATATAAAAATCAACTTTATATGTGTAAAGCTAGGGGAGTATTTAGAGAAAGAAATTTAAAACCGTTAGTTGGAGATAAGGTTGATATACAGATATTAGATGAAAATACAGGATATATTGAAAAAGTTTATGATAGAAAAAATTCATTAATAAGGCCACCTATAGCAAATATCGATCAAATACTTTTAGTTCATAGTTTAGTTGATCCTGAAATAAATTATGTTACTTTTGATAAATATTTAGTTATGTTGGAACATTATGATATTCCTGTAAAAATAGTTATAAATAAAGCGGATTTAGCAACAGAAGAAGATATCAAAAAATTTGAAAAAATATATAGTAAAACTAACTATGAATATATTTTTACAAGTGCTTATGAAAAAAAAGGTATTAGAAAATTACATGAATTAATGAAAGATAAAATATCATCATTTGCAGGGCCGTCTGGAGTAGGGAAATCAACTATATTAAATTTATTACACGAAGATTTTGATGTTAAAACTGGAAATATTAGTAATAAAACTTCAAGAGGCAAACATACAACAAGGCATACAGAATTATTTGAAATTGATGAAAATACTTTTATTTTTGATACACCTGGATTCAGCTCTTTAGATTTAAATTTTATAAAAAATTATAGAGACATAAAAAAATATTATCCAGAGTTTGAAATTTTAAAAAATAAATGTAAATTTAATGATTGTGATCATATAAATGAGCCGAAATGCGCTGTAAAATATGAATTAGAAAAAAATAATTTAAGTAAAAATAGATATGAAAGCTATCTATATATTTACAATGAGATAAAGAATGGAAGGAAATATTAATGAAGGAATTATCACCATCACTGTTAGCTGCAGACTTTTATGATTTAAGGTCTCAGATTGAAGAGTTGAATAAAACGGATGTAAAATATTTACATTTAGATGTAATGGATGGAAGCTATGTACCGAATATATCATTTGGACCAGATGTAATCAATAATTTAAGAAAACATACAAATCTAATTTTTGATACACATTTAATGATACAAAATCCTGAAAAATATATTGATAAATTTGTTGAGGTGGGATCTGATATAATATCATTTCATCCAGAAACCACAATACATCCAAATAGAGTTGTTTCTCAAATTAAATCTAAAGGTGTTAAAGCTGGTATTGTTTTAAATACGCATACTGATGAAAATATATTAAAATATTTAATTCAGGATATTGATTTAATTCTAATAATGTCTGTAGTTCCCGGATTTGGTGGGCAAAAGTTTATTCCACAAATTTTAGAAAAGATTAAACGTGTTCGTAAAATGATTGATGAATCTGGAAGAGATATTATTTTAGAAGTAGACGGTGGTGTAAAATTAGAAAATGCAAAAGAAATTTTAGATGCAGGATGTGACTTATTAGTTGCAGGTTCAGCAATTTTTAATCAAAATGGTATTGAAAATAACGTAAATGAATTTTACAAGGTTTTAGGAAATGAAAAATAAAGCAATTATTTTTGCTGGTGGGACTATTTCTGGATTAAATAATATAAATTTGATAAATGATGTAAATATTAATGAACTTTACTCTATATGTGTTGATAGAGGTGTAGACTTTGCTATAGAAAATAAAATTAAAATTGATATCGCCATTGGGGATTTTGATTCTACAAGTAAAGAATCTATTGTTTTTTTAAGAAAACATAATATTGAAACTTTAGTCTTCAATAAAGATAAAGATATGACAGATATGGAATTAGCTCTAAATTTTTGTATTGAAAATGATGTTAATGAAGTTTATTTATTTGGTGCTACGGGGACAAGATATGATCATAGTATTTCAAATATTAATTTATTAAAAACATATTATGAAAAAGGTTTGAAAATATCAATAATTGATGAAAAAAATTATATTTTTTATATAAATAAATCTACTATTATAAAAAAAGTAGATAGAAACATTTCTATTCTTCCTACTAATGAAAAGTGTGTATTTAGTTTATATGGTACAAAATGGGAATTGACAAATCATCACTTAAAATTTGGAAGCTCTTTGACAATTTCAAATGAATTTGTAAATGATGCAAATATTGAAATTTTAAGTGGAAATATCTTTGTAATATTAAGTAAAGATTAAATATTGAAAAGTTCTTCAAGGACAAATAATCCTTTGATTAACTTTTCTTTTTTATTTCTAGATAGTTGTTTAATTTTGTATTCAAATCTTGTAGCTTCAATTTTATTAACGCATTTGTGTATAAACACATATTTTACAGGCACTCTACTTCTCGTATATTTTGAAGCCTTTTTATTATTATGATTATTAATTCTTTTTTCAAGATTGTTAGTATATCCTGTATAATATGATTTATCAGAACACTCTAAAATATATACATAGTTACTCATTTTTTAATACCCTATTAATAATGCTAAAACCAAATCCTTTTGAAGAAAGAAATCTAAAATATTTTTGTTTAATTTTATAATCGCTTAGATCTTCATTTTTATATTTCTTCTTAAATATAATCATTGCATTTTCATATTCTATTTCTTCATCATATTCTTCTAAATATTTTTTAGAAACTTTATCATCTATACCTTTTTCTTTTAGTTTAAATTCAATCATTTTTTTAC
Source organism: Helcococcus bovis (assembly GCF_046035835.1). Taxonomy (NCBI): domain Bacteria; kingdom Bacillati; phylum Bacillota; class Tissierellia; order Tissierellales; family Peptoniphilaceae; genus Helcococcus; species Helcococcus bovis. Next base: position 27,398 of record NZ_JBFNGB010000014.1, on the reverse strand, counting down.
TTAAATTTCTGTAAGTAATATTTTGTTTAACATATTCTTCAGCATATCGTTCATCATTTAGTAAATCTAATTTTTTATAATAATTAATTACTTTTTCAATCGCTGAATCTTTTTTGGTATGCTGTTTTATTTTTTTATAAACTTCTAATACTGTTCTCATTTTGTAATTGATGTAATTTTCAGCTATACTTTTGCAATTTTGATATATATCTTCATCTTCAAGTATATTATAAATTTTGGTATCTATTTCCTGATTAACTGTTAAATTTAATTTTTCATATAATTCATATGAAATGTTAAATTTAGTTTCATTGTCTAAATTAACATTAAACAGATTTTTTTTATTATTAAAATTAATATTTTTAATTAACATAAGCACCTCTTAATATTAAGAATATATTTTATAAAATAAAAAGTCAAAATAAAATTATATAATTTTATTTTACGTTTAGAACTTGATAAATACTTGACTTTTTTTGATAAAAATGTTATCCTATTGCAAGTATAGGGGGACTTATGGCAGAAATAAAATTTGAAATAGTTGAAAATCTTGGCGTATTATCTACTAATGCAAAGGGATGGAGGAAAGAATTAAATCTTGTTTCTTGGAATGAAAGAGAACCTAAATATGATTTACGTGATTGGAACGAAGATCATACTAGAATGACAAAAGGTATAACATTTACGGAAGAAGAAGCAAAAGTTTTAAAAGAAATTTTAGAAGACGAGTTTAAGTAAAATATATAATAGACCTAAGATTAGGTCTTTATTTATAAATAAAATATCAGAGGTTGTTATGATTTATGCTATAGCTGATTTACATTTAGATGTAACTAAGGAAAAAGATATGTCAGTTTTCGGCGGTAATTGGGATGGTTATGAAGAAAAAATTTTTAACCAATGGAATGACATAATAACTAATGAAGATCTTGTTTTGATACCTGGAGATATTTCTTGGGCCATGAAGTTGGAAGATGCAAAAAAGGATTTAGATAGAATTGATAAACTTAATGGTAATAAAATATTGATGAAGGGTAATCATGATTATTGGTGGAATTCACTAAAAAAAATTAATAGTCTAAATTTTAAATCAATGAGTTTTTTACAAAATAACTCATTTATTTTTAACGAAAAAATTATTGTAGGGACAAGAGGTTGGGAAAGTAGAGATTCTGCATCATTTGATGAAAATGATGAAAAAGTATTTTCTAGAGAACTTGCAAGATTAGAGTTATCAATTAATGATGCTCTAAATAGATTTGAAAAATATGATGAAATTATTGCAATGTTACATTATCCTCCTTTTGATAAAAAATTAGAACCAAATGAATTTAGTGAAATATTTAAAAAATATAATATAAAAAAAGTAATATACGGACATATACATGGAAATCTGGCGAAAAAAATGCCGCATGGAATAATTGATGGTGTAGAATATTTTTGTGTATCAGGAGATTTAATTGATTTTAAGCCAGTAAAAATTACAAATTAGGGAGAATATATGACAAGTAGTGAAAAAGTATTATTAACTCAAGAAGGTTATGATAAATTAAATGAGGAATTAGAATATTTAGTAACTGTAAAGAGAGCTGAATGTTCTGATAAAATAAGAATTGCAAGGGGTTTTGGAGATTTATCTGAAAACGCTGAATATGATGAAGCTAAAGATGAACAAGCAAAAGTAGAAGCAAGAATTGTTGAAATAGAATTACAATTAAAAAATGTTGAAATCATTGATGAAAGTACTAAAAAAAATAATAAAACAGTTTCCATAGGGGACACCGTTAAAGTTATTGATTTGAATAATAAAAAAGAAATGGAATTAATGATTGTAGGTACTATTGAAGCTAACATGGCTGAAAGAAAAATCTCAAATGAATCTCCATTAGGAAAAGCTTTAATTAATTCTAAAGAAGGAGAAACTGTAGAAGTTAAAACTAAAGTAAATAAATTACAATACAAAGTTGAAAAAATTATTAGGTAGGTAATTATGGCGGAACAAAATATCAATGAAATGCTTTTAATTAAAAGAGAAAAATTAAAAAAATTAAAGGAAAACGGTAAAAATCCTCATATAATTGAAAAAGCTAATATTAATGCTAAAGCTAAAAATATTGTTGATGAATTTGAAAAATATGAAGGAAAAATTGTTACAGTTGCAGGAAGAATTTTAGCAAAAAGAACATTTGGTAAAATTAACTTCTTCGTTTTACAAGACGATAGTGGTAGAATTCAAATTTTTAACAGACACAACATTTTAGGGGATGATTTATATAATGAAACAAAAGAGTTAGATATGGGGGATATTGCTTTATTTAAAGGTGAAGTGATTAAAACTCAAACAGGTGAAGTATCTGTATTAACACGAGAATTACAATTATTAACTAAATCATTACAAATTTTACCAGAAAAATTTCATGGATTAAAAGATATGGATTTAAGATATAGACAAAGATATTTAGACTTAATCGTAAATCCAGAAGTTAAAGATGTATTTAGAAAGAGAACAAAAATTCTTTCAGGCATAAGAGAGTTTTTAGATAATAGAGATTATTTAGAAGTTGAAACTCCGATTTTAAATACAATTGCTGGTGGGGCAAATGCTAGACCATTTATAACACACCACAATACTTTAGACATTGATATGTATTTGAGAATTTCAAATGAATTATACCTAAAACGTTTAATTGTTGGTGGTTTTGATAAAGTATATGAAATGGGTAGAATGTTCAGAAATGAAGGTATGGATGCAACACACAACCCAGAATATACTGCAATCGAGTTGTATGAAGCATATGCTGATTATAATGATATGATGGAAATCTTAGAGAATATGGTTTGTTCTGTAAATGAAAAAGTAAATGGCGGAAAGACAGTAGATTATCAAGGAACAACAATTGATTTCACAACTCCTTGGAGAAGAATTACAATGGTTGATTCTATTAAAGAAGAGACAGGAATTGACTTTAATGAAATTAAAGATTTTGAAACAGCTAAAAAATTAGCTGATGAACATAAAATTGAAGTTAAACCAAGCGATAGATTAGGCAATATTATTGTTGCATTCTTTGAAGAATATGTTGAATCAAAATTAATTCAACCAACATTCATCACACAATATCCAGTTGAAGTTTCACCATTGACAAAGAGAAATCCTGAAAATCCAGACATGACTCAAAGATTTGAAGCATTTATCTACGGTAAGGAAATTGCAAATGCATATAGTGAGTTAAATGATGCTGAAGATCAAAGAGGAAGATTTGAAGATCAATTAAGATTAAGAGAAGCTGGAGATGATGAAGCAAACTTATTAGATGAAGATTTCTTAAACGCTATCGAAGTTGGTATGCCTCCAACAGGTGGTTTGGGAATTGGTGTTGATAGACTTGTAATGTTCTTGACAAACCAAACAACTATTCGTGATGTATTGTTATTCCCAACGATGAAGCCAATGGGCGGAGAAAAAATTTCTAAGGCAGAAAGTAATCAAGAAACATCTGCTCCAAAATTAGATTTATCAAAAGTTAAGATAGAACCTTTATTTGAAGAATTTGTAGACTTTGAAACATTCCAAAAGTCAGATTTTAGAGTAGTTAAGGTATTAAACTGTGAAGAAGTTCCAAAATCCAAGAAGTTGTTGAAATTTACATTAAATGATGGTTCTGGAGTTGAAAGAACAATTTTATCAGGTATTAAAGAATACTATTCAGCAGATGAATTGATTGGTAGGACATTAGTTGCAATAACAAACTTACCAGAAAGAAAGATGATGGGAATCCCATCACAAGGTATGTTGATATCTGCTGTATATGAATATGAAGAAAAAGAAGGTTTGAACTTGTTGATGTTAGATAGTAACATTCCAGCAGGAGCGAAATTGTATTAAAATAAAAAAGACAAGATGATTTTTAACGTCCTCGGGCTAAGCCCTTCGGATTGATTCGAATTCATCTTGTTTTTTTTGTCTGAAAAATTATATTATTTAACTTATTAATGCAGTTATAGATATTTTATCGACATCTGAAATTATAGTTATTAGATATAGAATTATTAAATACTGTAAAAAAATATATTATAGAAAACAAGCAAAATTATCCTTTTTACGCTCGAAATAAGATGGAGGGATGTATTTTTAACGAAGATGGACACTTTATAGTATCTGATTTTTTAAGTCATACAACAACTGTTAAAACAGCGAAAAAATAATAAATAATGGTAAAATAGTTTCAGCGGTTAAGGCTTTTTCTTTACCAGCTGATGATTTAGTAAAAAGTAATAGAAATGCTGCAGGAGATCCATCAGATTATTTTGATTATGTTATATTTGCTTGGTCAAATGTTAATTCAGTATATAGATTAGTAATGGAAAGGTATTTTGATAGAAGACCGAGTGAAGAAGAATTAAATGAAAAATTTATCCCGGGTATTAGTTTTCATTTTAGATATGATGATGTTATTAAATATAATCGATATATTTTTGATGGCTATCATCCTGCAAAAATTAAAGATGGTTTTAATTTAGAAGAACTTTTATATTTGTGTGTTATTCCACAAAGCTTAAAGTCAGAATTTGACTTAATAATTCCTAAATCAATAAAAAATAGAGTTATTTATATTGAATATAAAGGAGAAGAATTAATAAAATGGAATGAAAAGGTATATGATAAAATTAGTAGTATAGATTCCGTTGACAATATTTTAGCATTTAACGAAGAGGAAATTAGTGATAGTTGTAATAATAATGTTTGAAAGAAAATCTTTTGTTCTGGAAAAGTTAATTTTAGAGCGAAGAATAAAGTAAAAATCAATTCTTAAGGAGTTATTATATGAAATATAATAAGATAAGAAAGAAATGTGAAAAACTTTGGGCTGTAAATAAATATTATGTACTTAGTAAGTCTCATAAATCATATTTAGAAATTAGAGAGTATTTAAAAAATGAAGAAATAGATTTTGAATTTTTGCAACAAAAAGTTGAAGATACAAAAAGTATGAAAGAAAGTAAAAAAGATTTTAATAATTCTATTTTGCATATATGGGGATATTTCAAAAATAGTGCTAATGAAATTGAAAAGAAAAACCTATTTATTAAACTAGACCAATATAATTTGGGTGAGATTGATCAAAAATCTGTTATTGATTATATAAATAATGTTTTACTAAAAAAATATCCAAATAATTATTTACAAGAATCTTCTTTGTTAAAAGGAAAATAGGGTATTAATACATTAATTAAATATAATATATAGGAGGATTTATTATGAAAAGTATAAGTACAAAAGTTAAATCATGGATTAATTTAATAGTTTTTGCTATAACACTAATAATAAATTATTTAACCGCATCTGGATTTATTAATGGTATGAGTCAAAAAGTTGTTTCAAATAAATATAATACACTAATTACACCTGCTGGATTTGCATTCTCTATTTGGGGGCTAATTTATTTATTAATTGGAATTTCGTTAGTTTATATGTTATTAAATAATAAAGAGACAAGAGTTAAGAGTTTAATAAATATTTTAACACCGATATTTCTATTTAATTGCTTATTTAATATTTTATGGAATATTAGTTTTTTGTATGAAAAATAGGACTATCTACAATATTTATATTTTTAATGCTCGTAAATCTTATTTTAATTAATAAAAAATTATATAATGATAAAAAAGAAATAAAATATAAATTTACAAGTCTTGCTTTTGGTATATATGATTTATCGAACATACATTATCCCGTTAGGAATTATCGGAATTATTATCCTAGTTTTACTTTCAATAATTAAATTTAAGAAAAATAACTACTGTGTTATATGAAAAAAGAATACAAATTTGTAAGCAAGATTAAAAAAATTCACATCAATATCAAGGTAAAATCAACAAAATTGAAATAAGCCAGGATAAATTAAAAATAACTAATAAATACAATAAAATAAAAAAGGAATAATATTTTATGAGACTATGGCATGAAGAAATTATTAATAAACTACCTAGACAACAACTATTAGGACAACATAGAGAATGCTGTGCACTTAGAGGTAATGGCTGGGGTAAACCACATTCAACTGTAAATTATGTGTTTAACTATAATCCTTACAAATTATATCAATATCACATTTTGATAATGAATGAAATGGAAAAAAGAGGTTATAAGCCTGATAATATTTGGAGAAATTCAAATTATAGAGGAAAAACATGTGCTCCATATTATAGTGTTGAAGAAATTGAATTAACGAAACCCGTATATCCTGAACATGATGATGAATATTTGAAAGAGTGTATTGAAAACTTATTTGAAAAAGGGATAGAAATTTAGAAAAAATAATTTTAAAAGGATGAATTTATGTGTCTTATTTGTGAAAGAATAAAAATGATTGAAGATGGTACAAATCCATATTTTGTTAAAGAGTTGAATACTGGATATGTAGTTTTAGGTGATCATCAATATTTTAAGGGGTATACGATTTTTATTTGTAAATATCATAAAAATGAAATTTTTGAATTAGATAGGGATTATAAAATCAAGTATTTAGAGGAAATGTCTATAGTTGCAGAAGCTGTTTCTAATGCTTTTAAATGTGAAAAAATGAATTATGAATTGCTTGGAAATGGTGATTCTCATTTACATTGGCACCTTTTTCCAAGAAATAATGGTGATTTAGGAGAATACGGACACAATGGAAAAGGTCCAGTATGGTGGATTCCGATGGAAAAAATGTATGATGATTCAAATCGACCAACAGATATGGAACTAGATAAAATGAAACAAAAGTTACTATTTGAATTAAATAAATTAATTTGAAAAATTGTCAAAATTATTTTAAGTATAAAAGGAAATAATTAAAATGAACATAGAATTAATTGAAGCAAACGAAAAATTAATAGAAATATCATAGAGGTTGCAGCAAGAAATTTAAGTGCAATGAGATTATACAATAAATTAGGATATGATTGTTTAAATACTATCACAATTAAAAAAGATTTTAATGAAGATGATTTTGATATTATTAAAAAGGAAAAAATTGATGGATACAATTTTGATATCAAAAAATATAAAAAGAATAGGAGATAAATAAAATGATAGTTAAACTAAATAAAAAACACATAGATAAAATTGATAATAATTTTATTGAGCAAAATTGGGGATCAAGAAAAGTTACTTTAGAAAAATATTTAATTGAGCAACAAAATAATGAAAGAATAGTTATTGTGGATGAAATTGATGATGACTGTACAGGATATATTACATTAGTTATTAATCAAAATTCTGGACCATTTAAAGATACAAATATCCCAGAAATTGTTGACTTTAATGTTTTTGAAAAATATCAAAAAAATGGAATAGGTCAAAAACTTTTAACTGCAGTTATAGATAAAGCTAAAGAATTTAGTGATAAGGTAGGTATTGGTGTAGGATTAAATTCAAATTATGGTAAGGCTCAAAGATTATATGTAAAAAATGGATTTATTCCAAATGGAACTGGAATTTATTATGAAGGTAAAGTTTTACCAGTAAATGAAAAATGTATAAATAATGATGAATTAGCATTGTATTTTATAAAAGAAATTAAATAATTTTTTGGAGGATTAATGCAAATAATTTTTGTTAGACATGGCGAAAGTGAAGCAAATAAATTAAATAAAAATGAATATACCATATGTACAGGACAATTTGATACACCACTTAGTGAGTTAGGTATTAAGCAGGTTTCAAAATTGAAAGATAATGAAATTTTTGAGGGATTTGATAAACTATATTCATCAGATTTAATTCGAGCTTATGATACAGCTTTAGCTATCACATCGTCAGAAAGCATTGTGGTGGATAAAAGGCTTAGAGAAAGATCTTTAGGAATTTTTGAAGGTCAATTAGTTAAAAAATTAAAAGAGGATACCGAATATTCAAAATATTTTTATGATGAAGAATTAAAGCATTTTGGTCATAGTTTTGTAGTCAAAGCACCTGGTGGTGAAAACTATGCTGATGTTGAAAATAGAGTTAGATTATTTTGGGAAGAAATTAAAGATAAGAATTACAATAAAATCGTTATTGTTGCACATTTATATACGATCAGAGTTTTTCTGAAGATATTATTAAATCTTTCAGAACAGGAGTGTATAAATTATAAAATTAATAATGCTGAGACTTTAATAGTAAATATTTAAGTGTATTTCAAATTTATTTTATTTCTAAAGTATTTTGTTGGTCAAAAAAGATAATATTTTATTCTTTTAGAAAATTAATTTAAAACTATTTACAAAAAAATATTGACATTTAATACTGCCTGACTTTTTTATTTAAACATAAAAATATGGTGCTAGGCTAGGTTTTAAAAGCTATGGCTTAGTATCTCATTTTGTTAATTACATTAAGAAAAAGTACGCAATTTTGCATACTTTTTTGCTTTTTATATTACATTCTTATCTGAGCTATTACTGTTCTTATAAGGACTTCTGCTTTTTATTTTAAAATTTACACTACTTCCTAATTGCTTAAAATTAGACTTTGTTATAGAAGAACCTCCTGATACTTTATTATTTATGTAATATTCATAAGAAATCATATAGATTTTATCATCTAAATCTAAATTTATATTTATAGATGATTCTTTTTTTTGTTACATCCAGTAATAGTTATCATTATTAAAATTATAACAATAATTTTTTTTCATAATAAACCTTTCTATCAAAAATAACAGCGAACCTTTTCTTATTCCATATTTCCATATTTATTATATATACTATTTACAATAATATAATATCATTTACTTTTTTTTCAATAGAAAAAGTTTTCTTATTTATTTATATAATATATATTTTTATATGGAAAAGGAGATTTTAAGTAGATTGGAATTTTTTAAAAAATATTTGAAACTTTTATCACTTTAAATCGGAGAGATAAGTTTTTATTCCATTTATTAAGCTGTTGACGAAATTTTAATAAGATTCCAAAGGAAAATCAATAATAGAATTTATATATTTGTACTACTGTTACTAGGATTTAACATAGTTACAGGGGATATTTGACTTCAGTAAGAATGCCAAGAAAAGAGTTTATTATAAGCATCTTAAGAGGATATGTCTTAGTTACTTTGAGTGTAAACATTATTTCATCAATATTTGGAGTTAATTCAATTTGGTATGCCATGATAGTTTTGGAGTTTATCACATTAGTTGTATCAATAGTTCTTTTTATTAAATATAAAAAGGGGGGGATTGGAAGAGTAGTTCCAATTCTATAGGAAATTGTATAAAATTGGAAATTAACTTCTGATTATTATGAAGATAAATCATTTAAATTTTCCTCCGAGTATTCGTTTCAAAAATTGTTCTGATTTTATGATAGCAATAAATCATGTAAATAAGAGTTTATTCAAATATACAGGTAAATTTTTTAGGACAACTACCTGTAAATTTTAATAATGTAATAATTACACGTATGTAAAAGAGTGATTTGTAAAATTTTTCATGTAAATTGTTAAAATATTTGTAATACATGATTTTCAAAAGAATTTACCTTTAATATAAAAAATCGATATAATACATGACTATTTTTACCTTTTTTTACCTGTAATATAAAAAAATATTATAATACATGATTTTCAAAAGAATTTACCTTTAATTATAAGTGATATATTCATGTTAAGGGCATAAAAGCTTGAATAAATTTGTAAATGAGCTTGTTTTTTGTTTTTAGAAATATGCTATAAAATTTTTCATTTATTAAGGTCATATAGAAGATTAAGGTCATATAGAAGATTAAGGTAGTATATAAGATTAAGGTAATATAGTAGCATTTGTTCAATGGCTGTAAATTTTTTTCTATTAAAAAAAATTAAAAATTCTTCTAAATATCTAAGCTTAAGGTATATAGAGTATTAATTTATTCAAAAAAATCATGGGTATAAATTATAAATATTGGTACTAAAATAGTAGTTGTTGCACATATATATTATTAGAGTTTTTTGAAGATAAATTTAGAACTATAAAAAAAGTATTGACATTTTAATTTGAAGATGCTATTATATCTATGTTGCTAAAAAATGGCGGTGTAGCTCAGTTGGCTAGAGCATACGGTTCATACCCGTAGTGTCGGCAGTTCGAATCTGTCCACCGCTACCAATTTGCGGAAGTGGCTCAGTGGTAGAGCATCGCCTTGCCAAGGCGAGGGTCGCGAGTTCGAATCTCGTTTTCCGCTCCACTAAGCATCAATTGTGTAATTGGTGCTTTTTTTATTATTTTAATATTTGTGTCGTTAGCTCAGCTGGATAGAGCGTCTGGCTACGGACCAGAAGGCCGAGGGTTCGAATCCTTTACGACACGCCAAAAAAGATTAGATTTTATCTAGTCTTTTTTATTTTAATTTTATTTTAATTTTGATATAATAAATATATAAAGTTAGAAAAATATCAATTGTGATATTACTCACATTTATTTGAGTTTATAAGATGTATTATAAGTATATTAAAAAGTTAGAATATATAAATTTAAGGAGAAAATAATGAAAAAAAATAAAATAATATTAGTTGGAGATGGAGCTGTTGGATCAAGCTTTGCATTTGCTTGTACAATTTTAGGTGTTGGTAGAGAATTAGGTATCATAGATCTTAATGCTGATAAAGCTGAGGGAGATGCTATGGATTTATCTGATGCTTTAGCATTTACTGCATCAAAAGATATATATAAAGCAACATATGAAGACTGTCATGATGCTGATATTGTTGTAATTACTGCTGGCATACCACAAAAACCAGGGGAAACAAGATTGCAATTAGTTGATAAAAACTTAAAGATTTTTAAGGATATTGTAACAAGTGTAGTAGGTTCTGGATTTAATGGTATATTTTTAGTAGCAAGTAATCCTGTTGATGTTATGACATATGCTACATGGAAATATTCAGGATTTAATGCAAATAGAGTAATCGGTACAGGTACAGTTTTAGATTCAAATAGATTAAGAAAAGAAATAGCTGAAATTACAAAAGTAGATCCTAAGTCAATTCATGCATACATTATGGGTGAACATGGAGATAGTGAATTTCCGGTATGGTCACATGCTAATATTGGAGGTTTACCAATTGCTGAATGGACAAAACACAATGAAGTTGATGAACAAACATTATTAGATTCATTTAATAAAGTAAAAAATGCAGCATATGAAATAATTAATAGAAAAGGTGCTACATTCTATGGTATTGCAGTAGCAATGGCTAAAATAGCACAAGCAATCTTAAATAATGAAAATAGTATATATTCAGTTTCTTCATACTTAAGAGGAGAATATGGTCAAGAAGACTTATATATCGGTGTACCTGCAATTATAAATTCTAATGGTGTGAAAAATGTTTTAGAAATTTCATTAAATGATAATGAACAAGAAAGAATGGATGCATCAGCAAAAACATTAAGGGAAATTATTGAAAAGAGTTTTAATAAAAAATAATATTAAAATGTTTAAATAATATAATATTTTAAAAAGTCCTTGAACTATTGATAATTAGTTTAAGGGCTTTTTTTTATAAAAAATTTATTAATCTTTTTGTAATATTTGCGTGGAAATTATGTAGATTTTATAGTATAATTTTAATTGCAAAATTATTGAGAGGGGATAGTAATGTTAGAGAACAGTTTGGATTTTGAAAAAAGTCTTGAATATCAATTTTTATATAATGAAGATCCAGATTCAATTTATTTATTGCTATCTTGGCTTGAAAATAAGAATGTTGGAAATAATTTTACACCTAAATATGACGTTACAAAAGCGTTGTTAACTGGCTTGAGAAGAAGTATAAGGGGTCGTAAAGATAAAAAATTAATAGTTGATGCTATTAGTAAAATGGTTAGCGAAGATTTAAGTAGATTGGAGTTTGCATTTTCTATTAAAGCTTATACAAATGCATATTATTGTGAAGACTTGATTGATGAATTAGAGAGAATCACTTTAAGTATTCATAATCCATCAGAATTATGTAAAATGAGACTTTTATTACAAAATTCAAAAGATGAGAAAGTAGTCGAATTTAAAAAGAAAATTAAAGAAGACTTTATGAAGAGTAAAATTATTGCAAATAATGAGGTAAATGTAAATTACTTTTTGGATAAAAATATAAAAAAGAAATTTTTTAGAATTAATTTTTACATAGATAAACAAGTCGTTGTTGATACACATAATACTAACATTCTTACATTAGAAGGAAAAAATTTGACGATAAATGAATTGCTTCATATATACAATAAAGCTAAATTTTATATAAATAGAAGCATAAATGAGGCATATTTCAATCAATTTTGGAGTGCGTTAAATGATTGTGTATTGGGACGTTATAAATGATTATTTTAGGAATAGATCCTGGCATAGCAATTGTAGGATATGGAATAATCAAAAAAGAAGGAAACAAAATTAGCATGTTAGAATATGGTAGTATCCAGACAGATGCTAATGTAAAAACTCAAGATAGGTTAGAGATTATTTTTAATGAATTAAATGCAATTATAAATCAGTATAAGCCTACTGAGGTTGCCTATGAAAAATTATTTCATGAGAAGAATACAAAGACGTTTATAAACGTTAGTCAAGCAAGAGGTGTTGAGATACTTGCTGCTAAGGTAAATAATTTGGAAATATATGAATATACTCCTTTACAAATAAAGACAGCATTAACTGGATATGGACGAGCTGTAAAAAAACAAGTTCAAGAAAGTGTTAAGAGAATTTTAAATCTTAAGGATATTCCAAAACCTGATGATGCAGCAGATGCATTAGCTATAGCAATATGCCATAGCTTTAGTGGTAAACTTAAAGATTTATATAAAATGGAGTAGTTATGTTTTCATATTTGATTGGTGAAGTAAAAATATTAAGAGAAGATTATATTGTATTAGAAACGAATAATATAGGCTACAAAATTTTTATGCCGCAAAAAAACATTTCTACATTAATCAAAAACAATACTTATAAAATATATACAGAATTTATTGTGAGAGAAGATGCTGTATTATTGTATGGTTTTGAGAATTTTGATGATTTAGAAATGTTTTTAAATTTAAAACAAGTATCTGGAGTTGGTCCAAAAGCTGCATTGTCTATTTTATCTACCTTATCTGTATATGAAATAGAGTTGGCAATTATAGGAAGTGATATAAATACTATATCTAAATCACCAGGAGTTGGTAAGAAAATTGCAAGTAGGATTATTTTAGAATTATCTGATAAAATAGATATTGAAAAGATAAATAATGGAGTAACAGTATCTAATCAAAAAACAAATATTCAAAATTCAAGTGATTATGAATTTGCAATTGAAGCATTAATGAATTTAGGATATACGAAAATGGATGCTGAAAGTTCATTAAAGGGATTAAATATTGATGATATGGATTTATCAGATATTGTAAAGACTGCATTAAAGAGGATGTAATATGTCAGAAAATAGGATAGTGGGTTCAAGTTTATTGAATGATGAAGAAAAAAGTGAATATTCTTTAAGACCTAGATGGCTACGTGAATACATCGGACAAAATAAAGTAAAAGATAAACTTGAAGTATTTATAGAAGCAGCTAAAAAAAGAGATGATGCATTGGATCATGTATTATTACAAGGCCCTCCAGGATTGGGGAAAACTACTTTATCTCAAATTATAGCTAATGAACTAGGAGTAAAGGTTAAAGTTACTTCAGGACCAGCTATAACAAGACCTGGAGATTTAGCAAGTATTTTAACAAATTTGGATAAAAATGATGTGCTTTTTATTGATGAAATACATAGAATTAATAAAACTGTTGAGGAAGTATTGTATTCAGCAATGGAAGATTTTGCCTTAGATATTATTGTAGGTAAAGGACCGTCAGCACAAAGTTTGAGAATTGATTTAGAAAAATTTACTCTTATAGGTGCTACAACAAAAGCAGGGATGCTTTCATCTCCATTAAGAGATAGATTCGGGGTATTACTTGAATTAGATTTATATAATGAATTAGACTTATCTCATATAATAGAAAGATCGGCAGATATTTTAGAAGTTGGGATAGATAGAGAATCAGCAATGGAAATAGGAAGAAGATCTAGAGGTACGCCTAGAATAGCAAATAGATTGTTAAAAAGAGTAAGAGATTATGCACAAATTAAAGGAAATGGAAATATAGATTTAAGATTAGCAAAAGAATCATTGGATTTTTTAGAAGTCGATAGTATGGGACTTGATAAATTGGATAAAAAGATAGTTACAGTAATAGCTGAAAACTTTAATGGTGGACCTGTAGGTGTAGATACAATAGCTGCAGCTACTGGGCAAGAGTCAGTTACTATTGAAGATGTATATGAACCATATTTATTACAAATTGGATTTTTGAATAGAACTTCCAGAGGTAGAATACTATCTAAAAAGGCATATGATCATTTTGGAATTAGATATAAGGAAGATTAATGGATACAAAAGATTTTGATTATGAATTAGATCCATCTTTTATTGCTCAACATCCTGAGGATAAAAGATCTGAATCTAAATTAATGATATTAGATAGAAAAGATGAAACAATTGAACACAAAAGATTTTATGATATTATTGACTACTTAAATGAGGGAGATGTTTTGGTGGTTAATAATTCTAAAGTTATTCCTGCAAGGTTATTCGGACATAGAGAAGGTAAAGAAGAAGCTTTAGAAGTATTTTTACTTACAAATGTTGAAGGTAAAAGATGGGAATGCTTAGTTAAGCCTGGTAGAAAATTTAAGATAGGAAATAAAATCATTTTTGATGAAAAATTACAGGCTGAAGTAGTTGACATTACTGAAGAAGGTCATAGAATTTTAGAAATGCAATATGACGGTATTTTTAATGAAATATTAAATGAAATAGGAAATGTTCCACTTCCACCATATATAACTGAAAGATTAGAAGATAAATCTAAATATCAAACAGTTTATGCAAAATATGATGGGTCTGTAGCAGCACCAACTGCTGGATTGCATTTTACAAAGGAATTACTTCAAAAAATACAAGATAAAGGAATAAAAATTGCATATTTAACTTTACACGTTGGACTTGGAACTTTTAAACCTGTAACTGATGATAAAATTGAAGAACATAAAATGCACAGTGAATACTATATTTTAGATAAGGAAAATGCTGAGATAATTAATGAAGCAAATCAAAACGGAAAAAGAGTAATCGCTGTAGGTACTACATCTGTTCGTACTTTAGAATCTATTGCTAGAAAATATGATAAATTACAAGCAGATAGTGATTGGACTGATATTTTCATTTATCCAGGATTTAAATTTAAAGCTATAGATGCAATGATTACTAATTTCCATTTACCAAAATCTACATTGATAATGTTAATTAGTTCGTTTTACAATAGAGAAAGAATATTGGAAGCATATGAAGAAGCTAAAAGGAATAATTATAGATTCTTTAGTTTTGGAGATGCGATGTTAATAAAGTAGGTAGAAATGGCGATAAAATATGAATTAGAAAAAAAATCATCACAATGTGAGGCTAGAGCAGGTGTAATACATACACCACATGGAGATATTAAAACACCTGTATTCATGCCGGTTGGTACAAAAGCAACTGTAAAGGCGATGACTCCGGAGGAATTGGAAGATTTAGGTGCTCAAATTATTTTAGGAAATACTTATCATTTATTTTTAAGACCTGGAGATGATTTAGTAAAAAAAGCAGGTGGATTGCATAAATTTATGAATTGGAATAAACCTATTTTAACAGATAGTGGTGGTTTTCAAGTATTTAGCTTAGGACATATCAATAAAATTACAGAGGAAGGTGTAGTATTTAGATCTCATATCGATGGATCAAAACAAATGATTACGCCTGAAAAATCGATTGAAATCCAACAAAATTTGGGTTCAGATATTATGATGGCATTTGATGAATGTGTATATCCAACTGCAACAAAAGAATATGTTGCACAATCTTTAGAAATGACATTAAGATGGTTGGATAGATGCATTGAAACACATACAAATAAAAATCAAGCATTATTCGGAATTGTACAAGGCGGATTATTTAAGGATTTAAGAAAGAAATCTGCTGAAGAAACAATTAAAAGGGACTGTCAAGGATTTGCAGTTGGTGGATTAAGTGTTGGTGAAACAAAAGAAGAAATGATAGATATTCTTAGATTTACAACACCATTATTACCAGAAGATAAACCTAGATATAATATGGGAGTAGGTACACCTGATTATTTATTTGAATCTGTTGAAGCTGGTATTGATATGGCGGATTGTGTACTTCCTACAAGAATTGCAAGAAATGGTGCTGCAATGACTTCTCATGGAAAAGTAACTATAAAAAATGCAAAGTATAGAGAAGATTTTACACCATTAGATCCAGAATGTGATTGCTACACATGTAAAAATTATACAAGAGCATATATTAGGCATTTAGTAAATGTGAATGAGATTTTAGGTGCAAGATTATTGTCGTATCATAATTTGTATTTCTTAACTCATTTAATGGAAAAAATTAGAGAATCAATTATTGAAGATAGATTTTTAGAATACAAAGAAGAATTTTATAAAAAGTATGGATATACTAAGGAGGATTAGATGACAAATTTATTATTAGCAGCTCAACAACAAGCACAAGGATCGTTATACTCTTCACTTTTAATGTTCGCTTTAATTGGTGCAGCATTTTATTTCTTATTGATTAGACCACAAAAGAAACAACAACAAGAATTTAAACAAGCTTTGAATACATTAAAAGTTGGTGATATTGTAGTTACAAGATCAGGAGCTAAGGGTAAAGTTATAGAAGTTAAAGAAGATACATTTATTATTGAAACTGGAAATAATAATACACAAATTGAATATTTGAAACAAGCGTTGGGAAATATTGTAGATTACAATTCAGAAAAAAATCAAAATGCTAATTCAAAATTTTCTAATGTTCCAGTTGGTGATTTATCATATGGTAATGACAAAAGATTTTTAGATAAAATTGAAGAATTAAAAGAAAAAAAGCCATCTGATAGAGAATATGATTTATTGCTTGAAGATGTTTATGAATTTATGGTTTTAGAAGATGAAACAGATAGTATTTCAGTACAAAATAAATTTAGATTAGATGAAGAAAGAGCAAATAAAATTGTAGAAGATTTAGAATATTTAGGTATATTAAGTCTACCAGAATTTGGTAAAAGAAAAATTTTAATAGATCCTAGAAACTAAAAAATTGAAATGAAAAGTATATTACTTTTCATTTTTTTATAGGAGAATTATGGAAAATTGGTATTTAATAAATAAACCTGAAAATTATAATATTATAAAAGATAATGAAAATCTTACAAGCTTTCAAAAAATATTATTAGCAAATAGAGATATTGTAGATGAGTATAAAATTAATAGTATTTTCAATTCGAGTGTTGATAATCTTCATTCTTCATTAAAAATGAAGGATATGAAAAAGGGTGTAGATATTTTACTTGACTCTATGATGAAGGAAGAAAAAATATTAATTTCAGGAGATTATGATCAAGATGGTGTTGCAGCTACAGTGATTTTATATAAAGGATTAAATTTGTTTTACGATAATATTTCATACGCAATACCTGATAGAATTGAAGATGGTTATGGACTAAATAAAAATATAGTTGATGACTGCATTGAAAATGATATAAGATTAATCATTACATGTGATAATGGTATAGCAGCATTTGAAGCAATTGAATATGCTAGAGAAAACGGTATAAGAGTTATAGTAACAGACCACCATGAAGTTGTAAATATAGATGGAAAAGATGTGCTACCTAATGCAGATGCTGTAATTAATCCACATAGAATGGATGACGATTATCCATTTGACGGTATTTGTGGTGCTGTTGTAGCATATAAATTTATAGATGCAATTATAGAATTATATGGTTCAAGTTTAGGTATAAAAAAGCAAAGTATATATTTCTTATTACAATATGCAATGCTTGGAACTGTATGTGATATGATGAAAATTGTTGATGAAAATAGGATAATCGTTGTTGAAGGATTAAAAATTATAAATCAAACTAAAAATTTAGGTATAAAATCATTGTTAAGAGAAATTAATTGGCAAAAAGATGTAGATATTTATACTGTTGGATTTTTAATTGGTCCAATTATAAATGCAAGTGGACGTATATATACAGCAAAACTTGGTGTGGAATTACTTTTGACAAATGATGAAGAAGAAGCAATGACATATTCCAAAACATTAGTTGAATTAAATAATGAAAGAAAAGAAATGACTCAAAAATCAGTCGAAGTAGCAATTGAAAAGATAGAATATGAAAATATTCATAAAAATGATATAATAATTGTATATGACTCAAGTATACATGAAAGCATTTGTGGATTAGTTGCTGGAAGAATTAAAGATAGATATAATAAGCCAACTTTAGTTTTAACAGATTCTTCAAATGATGGCATCATAAAAGGATCTGGTAGAAGTATAAACGCATATAATATGTTTGAACATTTTAATAAATTTAGAGATGATTTTGTTGCATTTGGTGGCCATGCCATGGCTTGTGGATTAAGCATAGAAAAAACTAAATTAGATAAATTTAATAAAAATATACAAGAAGATAGTGGATTAGTTGAAGAAGATTTTAGAAAAATAATTGATCTTGATTATGGCTTAAATTTTAATAATATTAATAAAAATTTAATTAATCAGATAAATGCTTTGAAACCTTATGGATATGGGTTTGCAGAGCCTATTTTTGCAAGTAAAAACGTAATTGTAAAAGATGTATTTATATTAGGTAAAGATAAAAATGTATTAAAATTTAATTTTGAGCAAAATGGAGAAAATCTTCAAGCTATAAGTTTCAGAATTGATGATATTATCGATAAATTAAAAATAAGCATAAATGAAATTTATAATATAAAAAATAAGGAATATGATATAGTTTATAAAATTGGAGAAAATACTTTTAATGGATATACTAATATTCAATTAAACTTAATATCAATGAGGTAATATGTTAGAAAGATTATTAGAAGCTGTAAGAAAATATAATAAAGATCTTGATGTTGAATTAATTACTAAAGCTTTTAATTTAGCAAGAGAAAAACATAAGGGACAAGTGCGTAATTCTGGGGAAGAATATATTGTTCATCCAGTAGAGGTATCTATTATTTTAGCTTCAATGCAAATGGATGATCAAACTATTTGTGCAGGTCTAATGCATGACGTTTTAGAAGATACTGATTATTCAAAAGAAGATATGGAAAAAGAGTTCGGAGAAGAAATAACAGCTCTTGTTGATGGTGTAACAAAATTAAAAAATCTTAAATATAAAACAAAAGAAGAAGCTCAAATTGAAAGCATTAGAAAAATGGTATTAGCTATGGCTAATGATATTAGAGTTATCATTATAAAATTATCTGATAGACTTCACAATATGAGAACTTTAGAATATAAAGATAGAGATAAACAAATTAAAACAGCAAATGAGACTTTAGAAATCTATGTTCCAATTGCTCATAGATTGGGAATTAATGCTATTAAATGGGAATTAGAAGATTTGTGTTTAAGATATATAGATCCTGTTTCATATTATTCTGTTGCTCAACAGATTGATCAAAAAAGATCTGAAAGAGAAAAAATTATTCAGCATATTATGGATAAATTATCAACAGAACTTGACAAAATTAATATTAAATTTACGATGACAGGTCGTCCTAAAGGTATTTTTAGTATATATAATAAAATGCAAAAACAGGAAACGACAATTGATAATATTTTCGATTTAATTGCTGTTAGAGTAATAGTTAAAGATATAAATCAATGCTATGCAGTATTAGGAATTGTCCATAATTTATGGAAGCCAATACCCGGAAGATTTAAAGATTATATTGCAATGCCAAAACCTAATTTTTATCAATCTCTGCACACAACTGTAATCGGGGAAAAGGGACAGATTTTTGAAGTTCAAATCAGAACTGAAGAAATGCATAGAAATGCCGAATATGGTATTGCCAATCATTGGCAATATAAAGAAGGAAAGAAAAAGGCGTCTAATTTTGATAATAGATTAAATTGGATTAGACAAGTTATTGAGTGGGGTAAGGATACTTCTGCATATGAATTTATGGATAATTTCAAAAATGACCTATTTAATGATGAAGTATATGTATTTACTCCAAATGGAGATGTTGTGGATTTACAAAAAGGTGCTACACCTATTGATTTTGCATATAGAGTCCACTCTGAAGTAGGTAATAAATGCGTTGGGGCTAAAATAAATGGTAAAATTCAACCATTAAATTATAAATTAAAAACAGGGGATATTGTTACTATTCTTACTTCTAAAAATTCTACAGGACCAAATCTTGATTGGCTTGATATGGCAGTTACTCAACATGCTAAAAATAAAATTCGAGCATTTTTTAAGAAAAAATCAAGAGAAGAAAATATTGAATTAGGTCAAGAATTATTAGAAAAAGAAATTAGAAAAAAAGGATTTGATACATCTAAATTTATGATAGATGAATGGCTTCAAAGTGCTGCAGAAAAAAATAATGCATTATCCATAGAATCACTTTATAATTTAATAGGATATGGTACAGTACAAGTTGATAGTGTTGTTAAATTTTTAGAAAAAAAATATAATGATAAATATAAAAAAGAAGAACTATCAAATCTTGTAAATATTGAAGAAAAAAATCCTCATAAAAATAAAAATATTAATGATGCTATTATTATTGATGACATAACTAATTTAGAAACAAAATTTGCTAAATGTTGTAATCCTGTACCTGGAGATAAAGTTATTGGGTATATTACTCATGGTCATGGAGTATCAGTTCATAGGATTAATTGTAAGAATATTATAAATCTTAAAAATAAAGAAAGACTTATTGAAGTAAAGTGGAGTGAAAGTAACAATTCAAGTTTCCCTGTACAAGTTAAAGTTATAATTGAAGACAGACCAGCATATTTAGCTGATTTAACTAAAGGACTATCTAAAGATGGATTTGATATTTCTGCGATAAATACTAAGCAAAATGATGACAGTACTATAAATATTTCACTTACAATTTTAGTAAAATCTAATTCAGATATCGATAGAATTTATAATATAATTAAAAAAATTGATGGTACTATAAAAGTGTTTAGGGAGAAAAATTGAGAGCGATAATTCAAAGAGTAAAATGGGTTAGGTTAAATATTGATTCAAATGTATATTCTGAAATAAATAATGGATTATTAGTTTTTTTAGGAGTTTCAGAAGATGATACTATTACTGACTTAAATTATATTAAAAATAAGATTATTGGATTAAGAATTTTTGAAGATTCTAATGATAAAATGAATTTGTCGATTAAAGATGTAAATGGAGAATTAATGGTTGTATCACAATTTACATTATATGGAGATGCTAGAAAAGGTAATAGACCTAATTTTATGAGAGCAGCTAAACAAGAAAAAGCTGAAAATCTTTATAATCAATTTGTTGAAGATATAAAAAAAGATATTGAGATAGTTAAAACTGGAGTTTTCGGTGCTGATATGAAAATAGAACTATTAAATGATGGTCCAGTTACTATTCAACTAGATTCTGAAAAGTTATATTGAGGTTTATATGAAATATAAAGTTTTGAAAAATGGTAATAATCCAATGAATACAAATTGTTATTTAATATATAGCGAAGAAACTTTGGATGGATATTTAATAGATGCACCTTCAAAAATACAAAAATTTATAGATATTATTGAAGAAAAGCAATTAAATATTAAGTATTTATTATTAACACATGGTCATTTTGATCATATTGAAAAAGTCGATTTTTGGAGGAATAAATATAATTTGAAGGTAGTAGCATATAAGTATTGTGAAGATTACTTAACCAATCCTGATCTTAATTTAAGTTCAGTTTTTGGAAATTCTCTTACAGCAAGTGCTGATATATATTTATCTGAAGAAAGAGGAAGTATAGATATTTTTAAATATATATATACACCTGGACATAGTTATGATAGTGTAATTTATATATTGGATAATTTGGTATTTTGTGGAGATTTAATATTTTTAGAATCTGTTGGAAGGACAGACTTTAAGGGATCAAATCATAATGATTTGGTAGCATCGATTCAAAATATTATTTATGAAATGGATGATGAAAATATTCTATTACCTGGGCATGGTGATAATACAAAAGTTGGACATGAAAAAAAATATAATCCATTTGTAGCGTGTAAATAAATTAATTAGGAGAGAAAAATGAAAAGAACACATTTTTGTGGACAATTAAGAAAAGAAAATATTGGTGAAGAAGTAGTGCTAAATGGTTGGGTACAAAAATCTAGAGACCTAGGGCCATTGGTATTTATAGACTTGAGAGATAAATTTGGTATTGCACAAATTGTTTTCAAAAAAGAAGATAATGAAGAACTTTACAATAAAGCTAAAGAATTAAAATCTGAATATGTTATTGGAGTAAAGGGGAAAGTTTTTGAAAGAGAAAGTAAAAATAAAGACATTCCTACTGGAGATGTAGAAATTATTTCTAGTGAATTAGTAATATATGATACTGCTAAAACACCACCAATTTATATAAAAGATGAAGACAATGCTTCTGAAGAAATGAGATTAAAATATAGATATTTAGACTTAAGAAAATTTTCAATGCAAAAAATGTTAAGAGACAGAGCTGAAATAGTTAAAGCTTTTAGAGATTTCTTGTATGATAATGGATTTATTGAAGTAGAAACTCCTATGCTTACAAAACCAACTCCTGAAGGAGCAAGAGATTATATTGTCCCATCAAGAATAAGTAAACATGGATTTTATGCATTGCCTCAATCACCACAATTATTTAAGCAAATGTTGATGGTTGCTGGTACTGATAGATATTATCAAATTGTAAAATGTTTTAGAGATGAAGATTTAAGAGCAAATAGACAACCGGAATTTACACAAGTAGACTTAGAAATGAGCTTTGTTGATGAAGAAGATGTAATGGAAATTAATGAAAAATTAATTCAATATATTTTTAAGAGAGTAAAAGGAATTGATTTAAAATTACCATTTAATAGAATGAGCTATGATGAAGCAATGTCGAGATTTGGTTCAGATAAACCAGATTTGAGATATGGATTTGAAATCAAAGATATTTCTGATTTATCAGAAAAAATAGATTTTAACTTATTTAGCGATTCTGTAAATGAAGGTAAGAAAATTAAAGCGATTAATTTTAATGGATTATCATCAAAGTATTCAAGAAAACAAATTGATAAAGTTACATCTGCAGTTAAAGGAATGGGTGCATCAGGATTAATTTGGTTTAGATATGAAAATGGAGAAATTAACTCAAGTATTAATAAATTTTTAAATGAAGAATATAATAATGCTTTAATTGAAAGATTAGAATTAAAAGAAGGCGATTTAGCACTTGTAATTATTGATAAAGAACCAAAAGTTTCAGAATTTATGGGCAGTTTGAGAGTTATGATTGCTGCTGAAAATATTGAATTTAAGGAAGATGAATTTGCAATTACATGGATTAACGAATTCCCAATGTTTGAATATGACGAAGAAGAAGATAGATATGTTGCAAAACATCATCCATTTACACATCCTGTAGATGAGGATATAAAGTTATTAGATTCAAATCCTGAAGAAATGAGAGCTAAAGCATATGATTTAGTTATAAACGGAGATGAAATTGGTGGTGGATCAATAAGAATTAATAATTCAGATTTACAAAATAAAATATTTAACGCTTTAAGATTATCTAAAGAAGATATTGAATGTAAATTTGGATTCTTCGTAGAATCATTGAGTTATGGTACACCTCCACATGGTGGTTTGGCATTTGGTTTAGACAGGCTTGTTATGACATTGCTAAATAAAGATAGTATCAAGGATGTAATTGCGTTTCCAAAAACTCAATCTGCTTCATGCTTATTAACAGAAGCACCAACAACAATTGATAAAAAACAATTGGATGAATTAAATATTAGATTTATTGAAGATTAAGAGGAAATAATGAATAAAGTTGGAGTTATAACAAAAGTTGAAGACGGTAAGGCTGTTGTAATGATGGCATCATCAGGGACTTGTGGAGATTGTGGATGTTCTCCTTTAACAAAAAGGCAACATGCTGAATCAGGTGAATATGGGAAAAAATTTGTTGTAGTTAATAATACAATTAATTCTAAAGTCGGAGATCCAGTTAATTTAGAATTTAAGACTACAAAAATGTTGAAAGCATCATTAGCTTTATATATATTACCTTTGATAATGATGGTATTAGGTATATTAATTTCAAATAAATTACAAGGAGAAAATCCTAGTGATATAATTTCATTTATATCAGGAATTGCTGCTTTAGCAGTATCATATGTAATATTAAGTATTTTTGATAAAAAAGAAGATAGAGAAGATTTAATTAAATTAAGTGAATTTAGAGGGTATTAATATGGAAAATATACAAAAGTTTGACAGTGAGTTATATGACATTATAAAAAGGGAAGAAAATAGACAACAAAATAATATAGAATTGATAGCTTCTGAAAACTTTGTATCAAAAGCTATATTAGAAGCAGCAGGGAGTGTATTAACAAATAAGTATGCTGAAGGATATCCTGGTAGAAGATACTACGGTGGATGTAAATATATTGACGAAGCAGAACAATTAGCAATTGATAGAGCTAAAGAATTATTTGGAGCAGATCATGCTAATGTTCAACCTCATAGTGGGTCAAGTGCTAATTTAGGTGTTTATTTTGCATTAATGAATCCTTTTGATAAAGTGCTTGCAATGAATTTAAATGAAGGTGGACATTTAACACATGGATCTAAAGTAAGTATCTCTGGATCATATTTTAATTTCGTACATTATGGAGTAGACAAAGAAACTGAATTAATAAATTATGATGATGTATATAAAATTGCGGTTGCTGAAAAGCCTAAAATTTTACTTTCTGGTGCCAGTGCATACTCAAGAGAAATTGATTTTAAGAAATTTAAAGAAATTGCAGATGAAGTAGGAGCTATATTTATGGTGGATATGGCTCATATAGCTGGATTAGTTGCTGCTGGATTACATCAAAATCCTGTAGAATATGCAGATATAGTTACAAGTACAAGTCATAAAACATTAAGAGGACCTAGAGGTGCTTTTATCCTAAGTACAAACGAATATGCTCAAAAAATTAATAAAGCAATATTCCCTGGTACACAAGGTGGTCCTTTAGAACATATAATAGCAGCAAAAGCAATTTGTTTTAAGGAAGCTATGACTGACAACTTTAAGGAATATCAAAAACAAGTGTTAAAAAACGCTAAAAAACTTGCAGAAGTTTTGTATAATAGAGGTATTAGACTTGTTTCAGGAGGTACAGACAATCATTTAATTTTAGCAGATGTTTCAAGTATTGGATTAACAGGAAAAGAAGCTGAACACATGTTAGATGAAGTTAATATTACTGTAAATAAAAATACTATACCTAATGAAACAAAAAGTCCAATGGTTACTTCAGGCATAAGACTAGGTACACCAGCAATGACAACAAGAGGAATGAAAGAAGATGAAATGGAACAAATAGGTAATTTGATTTGTGATGTTTTATTAAATAAAAAAAATAATAATGAGATTGCAAAAGAAGTAAAACATTTAACTTCTAAATATCCATTATATTAAGGAGTTTATATGGCAAGACCTATTGTAAGTATTATAGGAAGACCTAATGTTGGAAAATCAACATTATTTAATAAGTTAGTTGGAAAAAGACTTTCTATTACTGAAGATACACCAGGTGTTACAAGAGATAGATTATATAGCGAAGTAGAATGGCAAAATAATAAATTCGTTTTAGTTGATACAGGTGGGTTAGAATTAGATTATACGGGAGATTTTAATAAAGAAATTGAAATGCAAGCTGACATTGCTATCGATTCATCAGATTTAATAATGTTTTTAGTAGATGGTAGAGATGGAATGACATCTTTAGATATGCTAATTGCTGAAAAATTAAGAAAATCAGGAAGAGAAGTTTTAGTTGTTGTAAATAAAATCGAAACTAAAGAAACACCATTATCAGTTTATGAATTTTATAATCTTGGTATTGGAGAATTATATGTTATTTCTGCAGAACAAGGATATGGAATTGGAGATTTGTTGGATGTTATTGTGGAAAAATTTCCAGATGATAGCTTAAAAGAAGAGGAAGATGACAGATTAAAAATTGCAGTAATTGGTAAGCCAAATGTTGGCAAATCTTCATTTATAAATATGTTATTAGGAGAAGAAAGAGCTATTGTATCAGATATTGCTGGTACTACTAGAGATTCAATTGATAGTGATTATGAAAAAGATGGGAAAAAATATACGTTTATTGATACAGCAGGACTTAGAAGACAAAGATCTGTAAATACGAGAGTTGAAAAATTTTCTGTAATCAGAACATATAACGCTGTAGATAGATCTGATATTGTTTTATTCTTTATAGATGCAAAAGAGGGAATTACTGAACAAGATACTAAAATTATCGGATACGCACATAATAATAATAAAGCTTCAATAATTGTTATTAATAAATGGGATGCCATTGAAAAAGAGACAAATACAATGAAGCAATATGAAGATGTAATTAGAAATAAATTAGGGTTTACACCATATGCACCTATTACATTTATATCTGTATTGAAAAAACAAAGAATAGATAAACTTTTTGAATTAATAGAAGAAGTTGATCAAAACTATAGCTTTAGAGTTGCTACAGGTACATTAAACACAATGTTAAGAGATGCAATTTTATTAAATCCTCCAAAAGCTAAAAAAGGTAAACAGTTAAAAATTTACTATATTTCTCAAGTAACAACAAGACCACCAAAATTTCTAGTTTATGTAAATGATGAAGAATTAATGCATTTTTCATATTTAAGATATATAGAAAATAAAATAAGAGAAAACTTCAACTTTAGAGGAGTTCCTATAACATTAGAAGTTAGAAGTAGGAAATTTGAACAATGATATATTTACTAATTGTATTAATCTCTTATATGATGGGGTCTATTTCAGGAGCGATAATTGTTAGTTATTCTCTTTTTAAGGAAGATATAAGATTAAAAGGAAGTGGAAATGCAGGTTCTACCAATGTTTTTAGAAATTATGGTATAAAATATGCTGCATTAGCTTTTATTATTGACTCTTTGAAAGGTATTTTAGCTCCGCTTATTGCTTATTACTTAGATTCACAATATGGACAATATATTGCTGGAGTTGTAGTTGTAATAGGACATGTTTGGCCGATATATTATGGTTTTAAGGGTGGTAAAGGTATGGCTACAAGTATAGGTGTAAATATTTATACTGATTATAGAATAGCCATCTTACAAGGGATAGGATTTTTAATATTTAATTATACTGTAAAAATTGTATCTGTTG